>JAFARH010000172.1 GCA_019245555.1 Betaproteobacteria bacterium | reverse complement strand
CAGCAGCCGCTCGCCCGTTACGCCCTTGGCGCGCGCGGCATCGTGGTACGTGTTGCGGAACTGGCGCTCGAGCAGGCCATACGTGTGGCGCATCTTCGGCTTCTCACGCAACTGCTTGCCGTAGTCGGAGAGACGGGCGCCGCTCTTCTGGCCGTGCTGGCCAGGCGCGTACGCGCGACGCTCAACCGGGCACTTGTCGGTAAAGCACTTCTCCCCCTTGAGGTAGAGCTTCTCGCCTTCGCGGCGGCAGTGCCTGCACTTATCGAGGTTCTTTGCCATCGCCTATACCCTGCGCCGCTTCGGAGGGCGGCATCCGTTGAGAGGAATCGGGGTGACGTCGGCGATCGAGCCGATCTTCAGACCGATTGCGTTCAGCGCGCGCACCGCGGACTCGCGGCCAGGCCCGGGGCCCTTGATGCGCACTTCGATGTTCTTTACGCCGCATTCCTGCGCCGCACGGCCGCAGCGCTCCGCTGCAACCTGCGCCGCGAACGGCGTCGACTTGCGCGAGCCCTTGAAGCCCGCGTTGCCCGAAGTCGCCCACGCGAGCGTGTTGCCCTGGCGATCGGTGATCGTCACGATCGTATTGTTGAACGACGCGTGGATGTGCGCGATGCCTTCCGCGACGTTCTTCTTGACCTTCTTGCGCGCGCGAGCCGCAGCGGTCTGCTGCAGTTCCTGGCGCGTCGGTGCGTTTCTGCTAGCCATACTTTATGCTGCCTTTCCTGCTGGCACGTTGAGTTTGATCGCGGCCTTACGCGGACCTTTGCGCGTACGCGCGTTGGTGCGCGTGCGCTGCCCGCGGACCGGCAGTCCCTTGCGATGACGCGAGCCGCGGTACGAGTTGAGATCGATCAGCCGCTTGATGGACATCTGCACTTCGCGGCGCAGATCACCTTCGACGGTAAACTTGGCGATGTTCTCGCGAATGCGATCAAGCTCGGTGTCGTTCAGATCCTTGATCTTGCGATTTCCCTGCACGCCCGCAGCGGCGCAGATCGCCTGCGCACGTGCGCGACCGATGCCGTAGATCGCGGTCAGCGCGATGTCGGCGTGCTGATGATTAGGAACGTTGATCCCTGCAATGCGTGCCATAGGCGGAACCTGAGATTATAGCTGGTTATTCAACGTGTTATCAACCTTGGCGCTGTTTGTGCCGTGGATCGGAGCAAATCACACGCACAACACCCTTCCGCCGCACGATTTTGCATTTGCGGCAGATCTTTTTGACTGATGCCATCACTTTCATAGCGTCCTCACTTGGCCCGGAATGTGATCCGGCCCTTGGTTAAGTCGTACGGCGTCATCTGCACCGTCACCTTGTCGCCCGGCAGGATGCGGATGTAGTTCATGCGCATCTTTCCCGAGATGAAGGCGTGGATCGTGTGCCCGTTCTCCAGCTTCACGCGGAAGGTGGCGTTCGGCAGGTTCTCCATCACTTCACCCTGCATCTCGATGACGTCTTCTTTCGCCATTACCTGACCGGCAGGCCTCCCTTGAAGTTGGCCTTCTTGAGAAGGCTTTCGTACTGGTGCGTCATGATGTAGGCCTGCACCTGCGACATGAAGTCCATGGTCACCACCACGATGATCAGGAGCGACGTGCCGCCGAAGTAGAACGGCACGTTCCACTTAAGGATCAAAAACTCCGGCAGCAGGCAGACAAGAGTTACGTAGAGCGCACCAGCCAATGTGAGGCGGGTGAGGATCTTTTCCAAGTAGCGCGCCGTCTGGTCGCCGGGCCGGATGCCGGGAACGAAAGCCCCGGACTTCTTCAGGTTATCGGCCGTCTCCTTAGGGTTGTATTGAAGGGCGGTGTAGAAAAAGCAGAAGAAGATGATCAGGCTGGCGTAGAGCACGACATAGATCGGCTGGCCGGGGGTCAGCGTGCCGGCGATGTCGCGCAGCCAGATCAGGCCCTCGTGGCTGCCGAACCAGCCGAGCACCGTGGCCGGAAACAGAATCAGCGACGAGGCGAAGATCGGCGGGATCACGCCCGACATGTTGAGCTTGAATGGCAGGTGTGAGCTCTGGCCGCCGTATACACGGTTGCCAACCTGGCGCTTCGCGTAGTTCACCAGGATCTTGCGCTGGCCGCGCTCGACGAAGCAGACGAAACCGGTGACGACAACGACTGCGACTGCGATGAGAAGTGCGGTCAGCGGGTGCATAGCGCCCGTGCGTACGAGCTCGAGCGTACCGGCGACCGCATTGGGTAGCCCTGCGGCGATACCCGCAAAGATGATGATCGAGATGCCGTTACCCAAGCCTCGCTCGGTGATCTGCTCGCCGAGCCACATCAGGAACATCGTGCCCGTGACGAGCGTGGTCACGCAGGTGATGCGAAACATGAGGCCGGGGTCGAGCACGAGGTTCGGCTGCGACTCGAGCATGATCGAGATGCCGGTCGCCTGGAAAAGCGCGAGAAACACGGTGCCGTAGCGCGTGTACTGGGTGATCTTGCGCCGGCCCGACTCGCCTTCCTTCCGTAGCGCGTCGAGCTGGGGGCTCACCGCAGTCATGAGCTGCATGATGATCGAGGCCGAGATGTACGGCATGATCCCGAGGGCGAAGATCGTGAAGCGCCGCAGCGCGCCGCCCGAGAACATGTTGAACATGCCGAGCATGCCGCCCTGGTTGTCCTGGAAGAAGCCGGCAAGCACGTTCGGATCGATGCCTGGCACCGGGATATGCGCACCGATGCGGAACACGACCAGCGCGCCAAGCAGGAACAACAGGCGACGCTTCAGGTCGCCATAGCGCATCCCCTTGCCGGGGTTGGGTAGGCCAGTTGCCATCAGCTCTTAGCGGCTTCCTTCCCCTCGTCAGATTGCTCCGCTTTTTTCACCTTCTTTTCTCTTTTCTTTTTCTCGACCTTCGGCTTCTCGGTGATATGGATCGAGCCGCCGGCAGCTTCGATCATGGCGCGCGCGCCCTTGCTCACCTTGATTTCCTTAAGCTGAACCTTGCGGTCGAGCTTGCCGGAGAGGATTACCTTCGCCGCGAGCGCGCGGTGCGGCACGATGCCCGCAGCCTGCAGCGCGGCGAGATCGATATCAGTGATCGAAAGACCTTGCAGCTCGCTCGTGCGAACTTCGGCGATGTCTTCGCGCGTTGGCGAATTGAAGCCGCGCTTCGGCAGGCGACGATGCAGCGGCATCTGCCCGCCCTCGAAGCCGACCTTGTGGAAGCCGCCCGAACGCGCCCGCTGGCCCTTGTGGCCGC
>JAFARH010000088.1 GCA_019245555.1 Betaproteobacteria bacterium | reverse complement strand
GATGTGGACTGCCAGCGTTGGGCACGAACCGAGGCGAGCAATCGCGCGAGCGGCTTCTACAACGGGCCGATTTACGGCCAGCGCTCGATCAGCCGGCCGGAGCCCCCGTTCGATTCTCGCGGCTACCGCATGTACGACGAGGGATCGCTCGCCGACTTCTGCATGCGTAGCCGAGGCTACGTCAGGCAGTAATGATCCAGCCTTCGCCGGCGGGAGCGTGCGCCGGAATGCCGTAGTTATCCCTTCGCGATGCCCACGCGGCCTGCACCGCGCAGATCGCCGCATCGAGCTGATCGCCCGAGCCGTCTGCGATCAGCGCTGCTTCGTCCTTGAAGTCGAGCCGAATGCCGAGTGGCCGTCCGGCCTTGAGTGCCGAGACGACGTTGCGACGCACACGGCGTCGAGCAAGCGTTTGCTCCGAGCGGGTGTCGCTCTTGTATGAATCGCGGATGCCAAGCTGCTTGCGAATCAGCAGTCCTGGATAGGCCTCGAGCGCGACACGGTCGCGATCGCCGTCGTGCAATGCAGGCACGTGCGCGCCTGACGCGAGCACGCGTCGTGCGCCTTCATGGAACATGAGCGCGACTGGAGGATTTACCAGCTTCATCGGGCTGGAAGAGCCCGCAGGAATATCGGTCGCGCGATGCGCATAGCGATTACCCGCTTGCCGCGTGTTCCGGTAGGCATCGAGTACGGCACGGAATTGCGAACGGTCGAAAGTGCAGCAATGCGCAACCAGCTTTGCCCAGCTGGCCGGCCATCGGAGGTCGCTCACCAATTCGCGCGGAAGGCTGAAAGGAAGATCGAAGCCGCCGATCCAAGGTCCGGGGCGTGCGAGCAATGCCTCGAACTCGCCGAACGTGGCGAAGCGCTCGATGCGCTCGAGCTGAAGTACATCCTTGCGCAAAACTCCGGACGCGGCTGTGATCGGCTTCGCCGCGCGCGGGGCGCAGGTGAAGTCGACGCCGTAGACTCTCAACGCAGCTCTTGGCGCAATGCGTCGAGCACGGCCGAGTGGTGGCCTGCACGCCAGACGAGCATCGTCTTCGCGTCCGCCACACTCGCCGGCAGCGGGTGCACTGCGACTTGTCCCTCGACACCAGTGGCGCGCAGCACCGACTTCGGCACGACGGCGATGCCACCGCCCGCAGCGACGCAGGCAGTGATCGCGTGATACGAGCCGTATTCCATGACGCGTTCCGCAATGATGCTCGAGCGGCCAAGCCACGACTCGAGCCGCCGCCGGTACGAGCAGCCAGTAGTGAAGGCGAGCACCACGCGCTCGTCGATGTCCTGCGGCCGCGTTACGCGGCGATGACCTTTCGGCGTGATGAGCACGAGCTCTTCGGTGAAGATGTGCTGTGTCTCTAAGTTTTTCTCCGCGAACGGCTCGGCGACAAACGCTGCTTCGAGCTCGCCGCGCAGCACCCGGTCGACGAGCGCGCCGCTCGTGCCGGTGACGAGCTCGAGGCGTACCGCAGGATGGTCGCGGTGATAGCGCGCAAGCACCAGCGGCAAGCGCGTCGCGGCGGTGCTCTCCAGCGCGCCCAGCTTGAAGGCGCCGTGCGGGCCGCGGCCCTTGAGCGCTGCCTGCGCCTCGGAGGAGAGCCGCAGCATCTGCTCGGCATAGTCGAGGAGCACTTTGCCCTCATCCGAGAGGACGAGCCGTCGCCCATGCCGGTGGAAGAGCGGCGTGCCGAGGCGCTCCTCGAGCTGCTTCACGCGCGTGGTCACGTTCGACTGGACGCGGTGCAACGCCTGGGCGGCCTTGGTGATGCCGCCCTGCTCGGCGACCGTCTTGAAAATCTGCAGCTCGACCAGGTCCATATTCACAAAAAGAGAACGAATTGTTCATAATTATTCACTTTTAAAGAACGAGGCGTCAACCTAAACTCCGCTCATGAATCTCTTTGGTACCCGCTGGCCTCTCGTTCAGGCGCCGATGGCCGGCGTGCAGGACGCCGCGCTCGCGATTGCCGTCAGCAAGGCGGGCGCGCTCGGTTCGTTGCCCTGCGCGATGCTCAGCATCGAGGCGATGCGCAAAGCGCTCGGCGCCATCCGCGCGGCAACCGATCGTCCGTACAACGTCAATTTTTTCGTGCACACGCCGCCAATTCCCGATCCGCGCCGCGAGGATGCATGGCGCGCGGCGCTCGCACCTTATTACCGCGAGTACGCCATCGACGCCGGTTCTGTTTCGGCCGCTCCCGCTCGCGCCCCGTTTACTAGCGAAGCTGCCGACGTGCTGGAGGAGTTCAAGCCGCCCGTGGTCAGTTTCCATTTCGGCCTCCCTTCGGAGACCCTGGTGAAGCGCGTGCGCTCGTGGGGTACGAAGATCCTGGCGTGCGCCACCACCGTCGATGAAGCGCGGTGGCTCGAAGCACATGGCGCCGACGCGATCATCGCGCAGGGAGTCGAGGCGGGCGGTCATCGCGGCATGTTCCTGACAGATGACCTGAACAACCAGCCGGCGACGTTCGCGCTCCTGCCGCAAGTCGTGCGCGCAGTGAAGCTCCCGGTAATCGCGACCGGCGGCATTGCCGATGCGAGCGGGGTGCGCGCGGCAATGGCGCTAGGTGCCGCCGCCGTGCAGGTGGGGACCGCCTACCTCCTGTGTCCCGAGGCCACTACGAGTTCGGTCCACCGCGCTGCCCTTAAGAGCGACGCCGCACGCAGCACTGCGCTGACCAATGTCTTCAGCGGCCGCCCGGCGCGCGGAATCATGAATCGCATAATGCGCGAGCTCGGGCCGATGAGTGCGGTTACGCCGGCGTTCCCACTCGCCGCCGTGGCGATCGCGCCGTTACGGGCGAAGGCCGAGGCAGCCGGACGCGGCGACTTTTCGCCGCTATGGAGCGGGCAGAACGCGACCGGCTGCAGGGAGATTCCGGCCGGTGAGCTGACGCAGGCGCTAGCCGAGGGCTTTCAGCTCGCTCGCTGAAACGTTGTAGATGCGCCCGAAGCCGGCGACGAAGCGCGCGTCGCGCGGCGTGACTTTCCAGAACGCGAAATCCGCGAGCCGGAAATTGATCTCCTGCTCGGGAAGGCGCGCGAGCCAAGCGTCCTTCGGACCATTCGCAATTTGAACGGCTTCGCCGCGGATGCTGACGCGCATCAACGTAAAAGGGTCGGCGCGACCGTCGTCGCGCTCGCTGATCGAGAGCGCGACGTGACCATCGCGCTGCATGTCCTGTGTGTGCCACGCAAGGCGGCTGACATGCACGTAGAAGGCGGAGAAATCCCTCTCCGGCATGTAGAGCGTCATCGACACCATCGGTGCGCCGTCGCGCAAGGTGGCGAGGTGCGCGATGCGCTCGCTGCGAATAAGCCTTCCTAAGAGCAGGCGGGTTTCAGGGTCCATGGTGTATTCTCGCGCGCTCATGCGTTATGAGCTGCTGGTAGGCCTGCGCTACACACGCGCCCGGCGCCGCAACCGCTTCATCAGCATCAATTCCCTGGTCTCGATGATCGGCATCGCGGTCGGTGTGTGGGCGCTGATCGTGGTGTTGTCGGTGATGAACGGCTTCCAGCGCGAGGTGCGCGAACGCATCCTCGGCGTGGCGTCGCACGTACAGATCACCGGCTCGGACAACCGTCTCGCCGAGTGGCAGAAGATTGCTCAGCTCTCTTCGAAGGAGCCTCACGTGCTTGCCGCCGCACCCTTTGTGCAGGCGCAGGCCATGCTTTCCGCAGGACAGGCGGTACGGGGCGCCTTGATCCGCGGCATCCTGCCCGATCAGGAAGAGACCGTCGCCGATTTCGGCAGCCACATGAGGCTTGGCACACTCGATGGGCTCAAGCCGGGCGAATACGGCGTGGTCCTGGGCGTGGATCTGGCCCGTGCGCTCGGCGTCCTGCCGCGCGACAAGATCGCCCTAGTGGCGCCGCAGGGGCTCGTTACACCCGCAGGCGTCATCCCTCGGCTCAAGCAATTCACCGTGGTTGGGATCTTCGAAGCCGGTATCGCCGATGCGGACGCCGGCCTCGCACTCATCCATATGAAAGACGCGCAGACGCTCTATCAGCTCGGCGACGACGTCACTGGCGTGCGCCTGAAGCTGGACGATCTCTTCATCGCGCGCGAGGTCGCCCAGAGCATCTCGCAGAAGCTCGCCAACGCTACGGCGCAGGACATCTACGCTTCCGACTGGACGCGTACGCACGCGAACTTCTTCAGGGCGGTGGCGATCGAGAAGCGCATGATGTTCCTGATCCTCGCGCTCATCGTGCTCGTCGCGGCGATCAACATCATCTCGACGCTCGTCGTCGCGGTGAAGGACAAACAGGCCGACATCGCTATCCTGCGCACGCTCGGCGCGCGTCCCGGCTCGGTGATGCAGATCTTCGTCGTGCAGGGCATGATCATCGGCGTCATCGGCACGCTGATCGGCGTGGTCTTCGGAATCATCACGGCGCTCAACATCGATGTCATCGTGCCGGCGATCGAGAACGTGCTCGGCTTCAAGTTCCTGTCGAAGGACGTCTACCTGATCCCGGAGCTGCCGTCAGATCTCCAGTCGGCAGACGTGATCGCGATCACACTGATGGCACTCGCGCTGTCATTCGTTGCCACGCTCTATCCGAGCTGGAGCGCCGCGCGCACCAACCCAGCCGAAGCGCTGCGCTATGAGTGACGGCGAAGCAGTGCTGGCCTGTCATGGGCTGACGAAGACCTACCAAGGGCCGCAGCCGGTGCCAGTCCTGCACGGTGTCGAGCTCGAGGTGCGTCGCGGCGAGCGCATTGCGATCATGGGGCGCTCGGGCTCGGGCAAATCGACGCTCTTGCACGTCCTGGGCGGCCTCGACACGCCGACTTCCGGCGCCGTGTTCGTCAAGGGGCGGGCGTTCACCGAGATGAGCGAGGCCGAGCGCGGGCAGACCCGAAACGCGACGCTCGGCTTCGTCTACCAGTTCCATCACCTGTTGCCGGAGTTCACTGCGGCGGAGAACGTGGCCATGCCGCTCTTCATCCGGCGCATGGAGCGAACCGAGGCGCTGGATCGCGCCAAGCGCGTGCTCGAGGAAATCGGGCTCGGCGCGCGCCTGGAGCATGTACCCGGCGAGCTCTCGGGCGGCGAACGTCAGCGGTGCGCCTTTGCGCGCGCCATGGTCACGGAGCCGGCCTGCGTGCTCGCCGACGAGCCGACCGGTAATCTGGATTCGCACACGGCGGAAGAAGTCTTCGAGTCGATGCTGCGCCTTTCAGCCTCGCACGGCACAGCCTTCATCATCGTCACGCACGATGCCGGACTTGCCGCGAAGGCCGAGCGTGTCCTGCACCTGAGCGACGGTGTCCTGCGCGCCGGCGCTCCGCCGCGATAGGTATTTGGTTTTTCCCAAGGAGGTAGTCGATGAAAGCGATCCCAATCCTGGTCATCCTCTCCATGTGCTCTTCGCTCGCGCTCGCCCAAGGCAAGAAGGGCCAGGAAGGCCCGCCGAACGAGTGCAAGCAGATCGAAGCGGCCTGCAAGCAGGCCGGCTTCATTCAAGGCGACTGGAAGAAAGGCGACGGCCTCTGGCGTGACTGCGTCGACCCCATAGTGCAGGGCCAGACGAACGTCGCGGGCGCGACGAAGCCGCTGCCAAGGGTGGATCCGGGGCTTGTCGCCGCATGCAAGGCGAAGCATCCGAAGTTCGGCGGGGGAAAAGTCGGCTCGACCAAGTAACTGGATGCAGGCGCCCGGCCTCCTCGCCGTCGGCATCGTCCTCCTGATTGCCTGGCGCGTGTATGCGCGCATCAGGAGGATGGTGGGGCGCCAGCGGCTCTCGCGCGTTCGGCCGTGGATCACGCTCGCCGTTTTCTCGCTGATCACCGTGCTATTCACCGTGTCGACCGTCGCTCATCCGGAGCGGCTCTTCTGGCTCGCCGTGGCGCTCGCGTGCGGCGGCGCATTGGCTGTATACGGGCTCAAGCTGACGAACTTCGAGGTGACGCCGCAGGGACTTTTCTACACACCCAATGCTCACCTCGGCATCGCGCTCTCAGTATTGTTCGTCGCGCGGATCGTCTATCGCCTGGTCGAGATTTACGGCTTCGGAACGGCGCCGCAGCCCGGCAGCCTGGATTTCGTGCGCAGTCCGCTCACGCTGGCAATCTTCGGGCTACTCGCCGGCTACTACGTCGGCTATGCGATCGGGCTCTTACGCTGGCGCTTCGCGGCCCGCCGGCGCCAGGCCGAGACGACGTAGTAGCGCCACAGCATTTGAGTGGCGAAGTACCCGAGCACCGCGAGCGTGACCGCGAGCGCAACCAGGCCGACGCCGAGCGGCTTGCCCAGGCTCATCACCCATTGCCAGAACGTGTGCAGGGTCCAGTCCCACTCGAACGGCGTGATGGCATCGTCGGGACCGCGGTAGCCGAGGATCAGCTTGCCGTACGCGTAGGCGACGATGTAGATCGGCACGATGGTCAGTGGATTGGTGTAGATCGTCACCACCATCGCAAGCGGCACGTTCTTGCGCAGCGGGATGGCCATCAGCAGCGCCCCGAGCATCTGCACCGGCCCCGGGATCAATCCGCAGAAGAGGCCGATCGCCATTGCACCGGGGACCGAGCGTCGGTTCAGGTGCCAGAGGTTGGGATGGGCGAGCCAGGGACGAAACGGTGCCGCCCATGGCTTGGCGAGCACTACCTCCGGCTCGGGAAGGTGCTTCCGGAAGAACTTACGTAGCAGCAACCTTGCGCTCGATCTTTGATCGGCCTGCTGGCGTAGTCATCACGACGAGCGTGGCGCCTGGCTTTGCCGTCGTATCGCCGGGCGGATTGAATTGCCATTGCCCGTCGCGACGCACGGCGAGCACGACGTAATCGGTGTCGGCCGGCGCGAGCTCGGCGATGCGCCGCTCGCGACCGCCTTGCGGCAGCACGATTTCCTCGACGCGCAAGCCCTTGTCGGTGCGCAGCATCTCATCGAGGAAGCTCACCACCGCAGGCCGCAGCATGCTGGAGGCGATGCGCAGTGCGCCGGTGAAGTCGGGCGACACGATGTCGTCCGCGCCGACGCGCCGGATCTTCTCGACGAAGCGCACCTCGTGGCAGCGCGCCACGACGCGCGCGTTCGGATTCAGCTGCTTCGCCGAGAGCGTGATGACCAGGTTCTTGTTGTCGTCGCCGCTCACCGCGAAGACGCCGGCCGCATGCTCGACGCCGGCAGCCCGCAGCATCTCATCGTCGCCACCGTCGCCGTGCAGGTAGCGCTGCTTCGGATAGACCTCCAGCATCGCATCCAAGGCATTCTTCTCTGGCTCTATGACGACGCTCGTCCGCCCGGTGGCAACCAGCTCGTTCAGCACGTTGGTGCCGACGCGGCCGATGCCGCAGACGATGTAATGACCTTTGAGATTCTCGATGTCGCGCTCCATGCGGTGCCTCCTCAAGCTTTCGTTCAGATCGCTCTCCACGATGAACGCCGTCATCTTGGAGGTCATGTAGAAGATGTTGGCAACGCCGAGGAAGCCGATGACCATGGTGAAAATGCGGCCGCCGGGGCTGGCGCTCATGTCGACCGTTTCGCCAAAGCCGATCGTCGTGATCGTGATGAACGTCATGTAGGCGCACTCGAGCACCGTGTTCTTGCCGGCGCTGATGATCCCGTAGCCGATTGTGCCGATTACCATGATCACCGCGAAGGCGAGCAGGGGGTAGCGGAACGCAAGGTAGATGCGCGTCGCTAGTTCGCGATAGGGATGCTGCTCCATCGGGTCGGCAAGGCTCTTTTTCTGCCCTAATCGTATACCCACGTCAGCCGCGGCTCGCCCGGCGCGTTGTCTGCCCAATGGGCTTTGTGGCGCTCGCTTTCGCAGCTGGTGCGGCGATTCTGCAACTGCAGCCCGCGTTGCCCGCGCTGGGCTGGGCGGCGATCGTGCTTTGCCTCGCATCGCTGGCGCTGCGCTGGCGCCTTCTCTGGCTGCCGACGGCGCTTGCCGCAGGATTCTTCTGGGCGGCCGCATGCGCGCAGTGGCGGATGGGCGATTGGCTGCAGCCGCAGCTCGAAGGGCGGGATATCGCGGTCGTCGGCGTCGTTTCGAGCCTTCCCGCTAACGTGGAGCGCAGCGTGCGCTTCGAGCTCGACGTCGAGGGGGCCGAAGGCGACGCACGCCTGCCGCAGAAGATCCTGCTCTCCTGGTACGCGAACGGCTCGCCCGATGAGGATGTTTCTCCCAATGTGACGGTCCATCCGGGAGAGCGCTGGGCATTCACGGTTCGCTTGCGGCGACCCCATGGGCTCGTCAATCCGCACGGCTTTGACTACGAAGCTTGGCTCCTCGAGCGCGGCCTTGGTGCGACGGGCTATGTGCGCGCGAAGCCGGAGCCTCGCCGGCTCGGTACGCGCAATTCATTCCTCGACGGAGTAGAGCGCCTGCGCGAGGCGGTGCGCGACCGCTTCAATTCGGTCCTTGGTGCGACGCCGGCCGCGGGCATCCTCGCCGCGCTCGCAGTCGGCGACCAGCGCGCGATTTCCCGCGAGGAATGGCAGCTCTTCAATCGCACCGGCGTAACGCACTTGATGAGCATCTCTGGCTTGCATGTCACCCTGGTCTCTGGACTGCTCGCCTGGTTCGTCGCGGCGTTGTGGCGACGCATACCGGCGCTTGCATTGAGATTGCCCGCGCGCAAGGCAGCGGCGTTCGCCGCCATCTTCGGTGCGCTCGGCTACACGCTCATCGCGGGCTACGGCGTGCCGGCGCAGCGTACGTTCTGGATGGTGAGCGTCGTCGCGATTGCGCTCTGGTTCGGCCGAATTTCATCGCCGTGGCGGACGCTCTCGCTTGCGCTCGCCGGCATCGTGCTGATGGACCCATGGGCGCCGCTCTCACCGGGGCTCTGGCTTTCTTTCGGCGCGGTGCTCCTCATCTTCTATTCCGCGGTCGGGTGGAGCGAGCCGGGCTCGAAGCTCTGGCAATGGGGCCGGATCCAGTGGGCGATCACAGTAGGCCTCGCGCCCGCGGCGCTTCTTCTATTCGGCCAGATCTCAATCGCCGGCCCACTCGCGAACGCCGTCGCTATTCCGCTCGTCTCGGTGGTCATCACGCCGCTTGCGCTGCTTGCCGCCGTCGTACCGATCGATGCGCTGCTCGAGCTTTGCGCGCTCCTCGTGCAATGGCTGCTCGAATTCCTCGAATGGTGTGCGGCACTCCCCGGAGCGCTCTGGCAGCAGCATGTACCGCCGCTCTGGGCGGTGATGGCGGCGATCGTCGGCGCGGCTTGGCTCCTCGCGCCACGCGGCGTTCCGTGGCGCTTGGCGGGGCTCGCTCTGATGGCACCGGCATTCGTGACTGCGCCTCCGACACCTCCGGTGGGCGAGGCATGGGTGACGACCTTCGACGTCGGGCAGGGCCTTGGCGTACTGGTGCGAACGGCTGAGCACGCACTCCTCTACGACGCGGGGCCAGCATGGGGCGCCGAAGCAGATAGCGGTTCGCGTGTCGTGGTGCCGGCATTGCGCGGCGAAGGCCTCGCTCGGCTCGACGTCGTGTTGCTGAGCCACGAGGACAACGACCACATTGGCGGCGCGCTCAGCGTGATGGAATCGTTCGAAGTCGGCGAGCTCGTTTCCTCTCTCGCGCCGAGCCACCCGCTGAACGCGCTCGCGCCGCAAGCCAGGCGCTGCACTGCGAATGACGCCTGGCAATGGGATGGCGTGCGCTTCGAGCTTTTGCATCCGGCGGCCGATGCAGTCGCGAGCCGACGGAACAACATGAGCTGCGTACTGCGCATTGTTGCTGGCGCGCGTTCGGTGCTCATTACTGGCGACATCGAGCGCGGCGCCGAGGCGCAGATGGTCGCGCTCGGTCGCGCGCCGAAATCTGACGTGGTGCTTGTGCCGCATCACGGCAGCCGGACCTCGTCGACGCCGGAGTTCATCGCAGCCGTGGCGCCAACCTGGGCGGTCATCCCTGTGGGTTATCGCAGTCGCTTCGGCCACCCAAATGCAGACGTGGTGGAGCGCTATCGCGCTGCGGGTGCACAGCTCGTACGCACCGATCTGGACGGCGCGGTATCTATCAACCTTGGTCGCGATCTCACACTGGAAACGGAGCGTCATCGGCGCGGGCGGTATTGGCTACAATGATTTCGCGGGGGGTCTTCCCTCGATCCAAGAGGAGAGAACAATCATGGCCAAGAAAGGCGGCAACGCCGTTTATCGCGTCACCGAGGTAATTGGCACCAGCTCTCAGTCGTGGGAAGACGCGGCGCGCAACGCCGTGAAGACCGCGGCCGGCACACTGCGTGACCTGCGCATCGCCGAGATCGAGAAGCTCGACGTCAAGATCGAGAACGGCAAGGTGGTGCAGTTCCGGGCGCGGCTCGCGCTGTCGTTCAAGTACGGGAATTGATGGGGTTTACCGCGGTCGTGCGCATCACAGGAGCCGGCCGGCTCGCCGATTTCCGCGAGCGGGTGCGCTGGCTCCTGGTGCGCGACCCGGAGGCCGAGGACTACACCGAGCATCACCAGGACGATTCACTCGAATATCGTTTCAAGCCGAAGAAAGGCATTCCCTTTCCGGTGTTCGCGCAGGCCTCGGGCGACTTTCCAGAGCTCAAGGTCGAAGCCGAATGGAGCCGCGATGGCATCGAAGGACGTGCGGTCATCGAGAACGGCCAGGTCGTCGATGAAGAGCGTGGCGAGCGTTCGGTCGCGGGAGTAGCCGTCACGCTCGCTAAGGAGGGCCGCCTCGAGCTAGCCCTCATCTGCGAACGACAGGGCGACGGCTGGATCGGCTACGCAGCGAGCGCCGAACGCCACACCTACTTTCGCTACCGCAGCGGGACGCTTGAGCTCGTCGGGCCCGACGCTGCCGACGAAGCGCTCGAGGATGTCGCATTCCGCCTCGTCGAAGAGTGGCTCTGGTACGACGAGGAGGAAGCACCGATGGAGCGCGCGCGCTACGAGCAGTACGGATACCCTGTGCTCGGCGCGAACGTGAAATCCGAAAAGCTCGCGCTGCTCCGGCGCCGCACGGAGCCTTACTCGACTCTCGAACCACAGGCGAACGAAGTGCGTGACGCCGTGGTCGCGCAATGGCTGAATCGGTCGTAGAACCGCGTCGACGGTCGGTGCAGTGCATCAGCCCCAAGGGGCTGCATCGCATCGCTTATCTCGAATGGGGCGACCCGCGGAACAAGGACGTGCTCGTCTGCGTGCACGGCCTCGCTCGTTCCTCGCGCGACTTCGATGAGCTGGCGCGTGCCCTGTGCGGACATTTTCGCGTCGCGTGCCCCGATCTTGCCGGACGCGGTGATTCAGACCGCCTTGCGGATTCAGCGCTCTATGTCGTTCCGCAGTACGTCTCCGACATGGTGACGCTCATCGCGCGCCTCGATGCGGAGTCCGTGAACTGGGTCGGCACCTCGCTCGGCGGCCTGGTCGGCATGGCGCTCGCTGCGCAAGCCGGCTCGCCGATAAAGCGGCTCGTTCTGAACGATGTGGGTCCGGTGATCGCAAAGGTTGCACTCGAGCGCATCGCGAGCTACCTCGGACAGACGCCGGCGTTCAACACGATGGACGAGGCAGAGAAATATATCCGCGCAGTCTCCGCGCCATTCGGTCCACACACCGAGGCGCAGTGGCGCTTCCTGACCGAGACCTTCGTGCGCAAGGATGCACAAGGCAAACTGCGCGCGCATTACGACCCGCGGATCGCAGACGAGTACAAGCGCACGCTTCCCGCCAGCGACATCGAGCTCTGGTACCTCTACGACGCGATCCAATGCCCGACGATGGTCCTGCGCGGTGCGCAGTCGGATCTTCTGTCGCGCGAGACGGCCCAGGCAATGGGAAGCCGCGGGCCGAAGGCAAAGGTGGTCGAGATCGCCGGCGTCGGCCACGCGCCGACCCTGCTCAACCCCGACCAGGTCGCCATCGTGCGCGATTTCCTTCACGGGGAGGCTTCTTGAACCGCCGCGCGCTCCTCGCGTCGGCGCCGGCCGCGCTGCTCGGCGCCTGCGCGACGCCAGAGGTCAAGCTCGACAACGCGACTCTGCAAAAGCAGGTCATCGACACCGAAACCGCGTTCGCAAAGACCATGGCCGATCGCGACCATCGCGCATTCACGTCGTTCCTGTCGGATGAGGCGGTGTTCTTGATGGGCGGCAAGCCGCTGCGCGGCAAGGGCGCGGTCGCCGATTACTGGAAGCGCTTCTATGCCGATGCCCAGGCGCCGTTCTCCTGGAAGCCCGATCGCGTCCAGGTGCTCGATTCCGGCGGGCTCGGTTATTCGACGGGTCCGGTGTTCGACGACGACGGCAGGCAATTCTCACGTTTCTATTCGACGTGGCGCCGCGAGCCGGACGGTGCGTGGCGCATCGTGTTTGACGACGGATGCAACCTGGGGTGCAAATGAAAACCGCTTATACGATGCTGAGTGGCGTGAAGTTCAAGGCGCTCGAGCTGATCGACGTGAAAGCGCTAGAGCGCGCGACCAAGGACCAGTGGGTGAACCAGACGTTGTGCGAAGTGAACGACAGCGTGGTGCGCCTCGGCGTGCTCAAGGGTGAATTCCACTGGCACAAGCATGACAAGGAAGACGAGTTCTTCTATGTCGTGGACGGCAAATTCTGCATCGACCTCGAAGGCCGCACGGTCGAGCTGGGTCCGCAGCAGGGCTTCACCGTCCCCAAAGGCGTCGTGCATCGCACTCGCGCCCCGGAGCGTTCGGTGGTACTGATGATCGAGTCGAAGGGGATTGTCCCTACCGGGGACCAGTAGGAACTTCCGCCAGACTTCGCAGCCAGGCGTCGGCGTTGCCGTCCGACGGTGCGCGCCAGTCGCCGCGCGGCGAGAGCGAGCCGCCTGAGCCGACCTTCGGTGCATTCGGGATGGCGCTGCGCTTGTACTGGCTCGTCTGGAAGAAGCGGCGCAGGAAGACGCCGAGCCATTTGCGGATCTGGCCGAGGCTGTACTTGTCGCGCCAGGCGCACCACGCGAGGAATGCCACCTTGCTCGGCGCGTAGCCGAAGCGCAGCGTGTAGTAGAGATGGAAGTCCTGCAGCTCATAGGGCCCGACCGAGCTTTCGGTCTTCTGTTTGCCGGGGATGAGCTCGGGGCTGATCTCGGTCTCGAGCACGCGGCGCAGCGCACGCTGCACGTCCTCGCTGAACTCCTTCGACTCGGCGATCCAGGCGATCAGATATTGGATGAGCGTCTTCGGCACGCTCGCGTTCACGTTGTAATGCGACATGTGGTCGCCGACGCCGTAGGTTGCCCAGCCGAGCGCGAGCTCTGAAAGGTCGCCTGTGCCGACGACGAAGCCGCCGTGCTGGTTGGCGAGCCGGAAGAGGTGACTCGTGCGCTCGCCGGCCTGAACGTTCTCGAAAGCAATGTCGTAGAGCTTCTTTCCCCTGGCGAACGGATGGCCGATGTCCTTCAGCATCTGCATGCACGAAGGACGGATGTCGATCTCCTCGGCGGTGGCGCCGACCGCGCGCATGAGCTGCCACGCCTGATTCTTCGTGCGCGAGCTAGTGGCAAAGCCCGGCATGGTGTACGCCAGGATATTGCGACGGGGAAGGCCGAGCTCGTCCATCGCGCGCGCGCAGACGATGAGCGCCTGGGTGGAGTCGAGACCGCCCGAGACGCCGATGATGAGCTTCTTCGTGCCGGTGGCGCGCATGCGCGTCGCGAGCCCCTGCACCTGGATCCGGTACACCTCTTCGCAGCGGTAGCTGCGGTTTGCAGCGTCGCTCGGCACGTAGGGAAACTTCTCCACGCGCCGCGCGAGCGCGAGCTTGCCGGTGGGCAGAGGCAGCGAGAATTCGACGCTGCGGAAACGTTCGACCTCGGCGCGATGGCGCAGCGCCGAGGCGGCAAACGTGTTCTGCCGCATGCGATCCGCCTGCAGGCGGCCAAGATCGACGTCGGCGAAAGCGAGCTGCGGCTCTGTCGAAAAACGCTTCGATTCGGCTAGCAATGTGCCGTTTTCGTACATCAGCGCGTGTCCATCCCACGCCAGGTCGGTGGTCGACTCCCCCTGTCCCGATGCGCTGTACAGATAGGCGGCGATGCAGCGCGCGGACTGGTTCGACACCAGCTGGTGCCGATAGCCTTCCTTGCCGATGACGATGTTCGAGGCCGAAAGATTCGCGATCACGGTGGCGCCGGCAAGCGAGGCGTAGGAGGAGGGCGGCGCCGGCACCCAGAGGTCCTCGCAGATCTCGACATGGAGCACGAAGTCCCGCTGCTCCGCCAGGCGGTAGATCAGGTCGGTGCCGAACGGGGCGCGCTGGCCCGCCTGCGCCACCCCTGGCTGCAGCGCGGCATCGCCCGGCGTGAATTGCCGTCCTTCGT
>JAFARH010000087.1 GCA_019245555.1 Betaproteobacteria bacterium | reverse complement strand
CGATGAGCTGCATCGCCGCCGAAGCGGCGAGCACATCTCGCCAGACGGCCCGGTGCCTGAGTAGCTCAGGCACGAATGCCCAGAGCCCGAACGGGCGGGTCGCGATTTCCGCAGGTTCCGTGGGTGCGGTGGCCGGGACCTCGATCTCGAGTACCTCGGGCTCAAAGGCTTGAGCGAATTCTCGAAAGCCCATGCTGTAAGCCTCGCGGGCGCGCTGAGCAACGAGCAGCTTGTCATGATCTGCGCAAAGAACGACGGCGACCCCCACGCCACCGTCGGGTGTGCGCCTCAGCGCAATGCATGGAGCGCTCTCGGTTGTCCGCTCCGCAGGCACAAGTGTGCGAACGCGACTGCGCAATCCGAGGGCCGCCGCAGCAAGCGTAATCGTGGCGACTGTTGCCGGCGGCGGGAAGCGCTGCAGGAAGAGGCGCGAATCGAAAGGAACGCGCAGGACGTTGCAAAGGCTCGCGAAAGCCCATGCGAGATCGGCGACCTCGATCGGCGCGTGCTGATGCACTGCGCATCCTCCTCCTGGACAGCAGGATGCGCCCGGCCAAACGGTCGCGTCAACGGGCGGACGCGGCGATAAAAAAAGACGGGGATTTCAAGCCGCTAGCGCGGCTCGTTGGATGCCCAAGGCAAGAGTTGCAGGTATTTACGATTCGCTTCGTAGCATTCGCAGGAGAGCTGCGCCAGTCGCTTTCTATCCAGGATGCGAATCATCCTTCGCCGATAGTCGATGACTTTCATCCTGCGCAGCTGCGCGGCGGCGAGGCTGACACGCGGCCGCGTGGCGGTGAGCATCTGGGAAAGCATGTCGTGCGTTAACGCAAGCTCGTCGCGGTCGACGCGGTCGTGCATCGTCAGCAGCCAACGCGCCAGCCGTTCGACGATGGAGTGGTACGAGTTGCACGCGACCGAGCGGCCAATGACGTTAAGGGCGAAGCCGGCATACGCGAGCAGCGCGTCGTGCAGTGGGCGATGCTCGTCCATTAGCTCGGCGAACCGCGCGAGCGGAATGCGATAGCCGCTGCCGCCGACCTGGACGACGGCGGTAAATGCATTGCGCGAAGCTCCGCCGACCAGAGAAACACCGATCACGCCTTCGGCGCCGACGATGGCGCACTCGGCCTTGTCGCCGGACTGGATTCCCATCGTGAGTGAACAGACCGCGGAAGTAGGGAAGTAGACGTACTTGGCGCGATCACCCTGTGTCGCGATCTCATCGCCGAACCGGAAATCGAGCTTCTCCGCCGCGTCGAGGCACTGGCGGCGCGTAGCAGGCGGGAGCGAATCCAGGAGATGGTTGAGCGATGCTTCGACCATAGGCTCTTGTAGGGTTTTGCCCGACATTACCTGTCTATCGTCGCCTCCTCAATCTCGCCTCAACTTTGTTGTTTTTACAAGCTTTATTGGCGAGCTTCGTTCTTTAGGAAACAGACGAACCGGCGCTGAATCCCGTAGAAACGAGTCAGGAGATACCTGACCGTGTCGGCGAGGCGTATCAAAGCGGTGCGGACGCGTCGCTTGAAAGGGAATGAGGAAGTCACGCACCTTGGGGAAGGCCCAGGCAGCGGCTATCGCTGGCTGAGCGTGCGCGAGGTGATCCGCGCGATCGAGGCGGGAGAACGCTTCTACATCGAAGCGGGAAGCGAGAGCCTGCTTCTCTCGGTCCAGAAAGCGAGCGACGGTCGCAAATCGCTCGCGGTCGGTTTCGAGCCGAGCGCGGAACTACTTCTTACCCTGCCCCGTGACCCCGGCTAGCTCGCGATAGCGCGGCACGCGCTCAAGCGCGCGAACATCGAGCGATCCTCACAAAAAAATTGTGGGCCGAGTTGGATTCGAACCAACGACCAAGGGATTATGAGTCCCCTGCTCTGACCGGCTGAGCTATCGGCCCGGTCCCGGAAACTAAAAGGGCCGCTTACGCGGCCCTTTATTTTTATCCCTCTTGATCGAGGAAGCTCTTAAGTCGCTCGGACCGCGACGGGTGGCGCAGCTTGCGCAGCGCCTTTGCCTCGATCTGCCGTATGCGCTCGCGCGTGACGTCGAACTGCTTGCCCACCTCTTCCAGGGTGTGGTCGGTCGACATCTCGATACCGAAGCGCATGCGCAGCACCTTGGCTTCGCGCGGCGTGAGCGTGTCCCGCACTTCCTTGGTCACGTCGCGCAGGCTGGCAAA
>JAFARH010000458.1 GCA_019245555.1 Betaproteobacteria bacterium | reverse complement strand
TCGCGACTATCCTGTCGCGCGCCGCCTGAAGTACATGCTCCTCACACGCGAGGACATCCAGTGAAGATCCGGCGGGTCGTCACCGACCACGACGCCAAGGGTCACGCGATCGTTTCGGTCGACGAGCAGTGCACGAACGTCATCTCGCGGCGTCAGGGTCACCAAAGCTGCGTCGCCTTCACCGGCCCCGACGGCACGATCTTTCGCATCGTGCGCTACGAGCCTGGCGTTGCGCCGCGCAACCATCGCACTGAGACGATCGACTATGCCGTGGTGATGTCCGGCGAGATCGACATGCGTCTCGATGACGGCGTAGTGGTGCATCTGCGCGCAGGCGATACGCTGGTGCAGCAGGCAACGCTCCACGACTGGATCAATAACGGAAGCGAGGCCTGCGTGATTGCGTTCGTCCTCGTGCCAGCCAACGCGGTGTTCGATGCGGTGGGCTAGTTTTCTTCTCTGCTTCTTCGCTGCACAGGTGCTGGCGCAGGACTATCCAAACCACCCGGTGCGCATCATCGTGCCTTCGCCGCCCGCAGGCGGCACCGACATCGTCGGCCGCGTGCTCGCCGAGCATTTCACGAAGGCTCTGGGTCAGCAGTTCTTTGTCGAGAACAAGCCGGGTGCGGGCAACCTGATCGGGATCGAAACGGCGGCGCGCTCGGCCCCCGACGGCTACACGTTGCTGATGGCCCCTAGCACGATCGTCCTGAACACGGTGCTCTACAAGAAAGTGCCATTCGACCCGGTGAAGGACTTCGCACCGATCACGCTGACTGCGACGGCGCCGAATATCCTGATCGTGAATCCATCCGTGCCGGTGAAGACTACTGCAGAGCTCATCGCGCTGGCGAAGCAGAAGCCCGGGACGCTTAACTACGGAACGCCGGGCATCGGCACCTCGCCGCATCTCTGCATGGAGCTCTTGAAGTACATGGCGGGAATCGACATCCAGCACGTGCCCTACCGCGGTACGGCTGCGGTGGTCACCGACGTGATGAGCGGCCAGATTGCAGTAGCTTTCGCCACCGCGCTCACCGCGAAGCCGCAGGTGGATGCCGGACGCGTGCGCGCGCTCGCAGTATCCGGTCCGCGCCGAGTCGAAGCCATGCCGAACGTGCCGCCCGTCGCCGACGCGGTGCCCGGCTACGAAGCGATGCAGTGGTATGGGCTTCTGGCGGCCGCCGGGACTCCAGCCCCCGTCATCGAGCGACTGAACGGCGAGGCAAAGAAGGCACTCGTTTCCGAAGAGATGAAGAAACGGCTAGCGGCAGACGGAGCCGAGCCGCTCAGCAGCACGCCCGCGGAATTCGCTGCGTTCATCCGTCGCGAGCTGGAGAAGTGGCGTAAGGTGATCGAGGTAGCCAAGATCGAAAAGCAATAGCCGATTGGGACAACGACACGGGAGACAAGATGTCCAAGCGATCCGACGCAATGGAGCGCAAGGCGAAGAAGAATCTTGCGAAGGCGAAGGTGCAGCTCAAGAAGTTCCAGGCTCGCGCCAAGATCGAGCTCTCGCGCCACGCGCGCGCGTTCAAGCTCGCCGCGAAGCGCTACCGCGTCGCGCTGAAGAACTCCTGAGCTAGACGCTCGGCGTTGCGCCCACGCGGCGCACCATGGCCGGCGTGAGGCTCTTCACCGTCGGCGCGCCGACCTGCTGCATGATTGCGAACAGCTCCGTGCGCAGGATCTCCATCACCCTTTCGACGCCGGGCTGGCCGAACGCGCCCAGGCCCCAGATGTAGGGTCGGCCGACGCACACGGCATTCGCCCCCATCGCTAGCGCCTTGCAGATGTCTGTGCCGCGGCGGAAGCCGCTATCCACCAGCACCGGCATGCGGCCCTTCACCGCGGCGAGGATTTCCGGCAGCGCATCGATCGTCGAGCGGCCGCTGTCTTCGCTCCGACCGCCATGGTTCGAGACGATGATGCCGTCCATGCCGTTCTGGACGGCGAGCGTCGCGTCCTCGTGCGCCAGGATGCCTTTCAGCACGATCTTCATCTTCGTCGTGTCGCGCAGCCGTTTCAGGAAATCCCATGTCATTGCGGATGACTGCGTATGCGTCAGGCCGGAGAGATCGAGCCCCTCGTACATCGCGCGACGCCGGTTGTTGGCCGTCAGGCTGGAGCGGTCATGGCAGGCGTCGCAGTTGCGCGTGTCGGTGCGCACCAGGCGAAAGAGCGTCTCCTGGTTGCGCCCACCATTGCGATCGATGGTCACCGCGACAACCGGGCATCCAGCCTTCTCGGCGCGCGTCACGAGGCCCTTCGCGACCTCCCATTTGTTGGTTGCATAGAGCTGATACCAGACCGGCGCACCGCGTTCCTTCGTGACCTCTTCGACGCCGCTCGTCGTAACGGTCGAAAGGATCATCAGGTGGTTGCCGGCCTTTGCGGCGCGCGCGGTGGCGACCTCCCCCTCCGCATGGAAGGACTTCTGGCCGCCGATAGGGGCTATGACGATCGGCGTCGGATATCGCGTACCGAGGATGTCGACGCTCATGTCGACCTTGCTGACGTCGACCAGGCGCCGCGGGCGCAGCTGGAGCTTGAGGAAATCCTCGCGGTTCGCGCGCAGCGTTACTTCGTCGTCGATGCCGGAGGCCATGTAGCCGAAGTGAGCCGGCGGCACGTTCTGGCGGCACACCGGCTCGAAGTCGAACACGTTGATCGCGTCCTTCGGGCCCCTGATGAGATGGGTCGGGTCGTACGGCGCCCACATGCGTGGGTCGGCTTCGCGGGTTCCCGGCACCAGCGTCTGGGGAATCACGCTACCGGCATAGGCGGCTACCGGGCTTGCGGCCAGGAATTGCAGGAAACGACGGCGGTTTTCGTCCGACATTAGCTTCTCCTCTCCAGCACCTAGTCTAGCGTGACAACACCAAGGAGATGCTTTAAGCTTGATCTATTCAGGTTTGGAGGATCGCATGGCCGCCCCCGCTGTCGTTCGCACCGATCGGGTCCGCACCGACCGCGAAACCATTGCCCGCTCCGACGATCACCGGGCGCTCCGCATCTGGCTCCGGCTCCTGACTTGTACGCAGATGATCGAGCGTGTGGTGCGCTCCCGGCTCCGCGAGCGCTTCAGCACCACGCTGCCGCGCTTCGACCTGATGGCGCAGCTCGAGCGCCATCCCGAAGGGCTCAAGATGAACGAGCTCTCGCGCCTCCTGATGGTCACCGGCGGCAACGTCACCACGATCGTCGACCAGCTCGAGAAGGAGGGCTTGGTCGAGCGCCTCGACGAGCCGGCCGACCGCCGCGCATTCCGTATCCACCTCACACGCACTGGCGAGCGCACCTTCGCCGACATGGCGCGCGAGCACGAAGAGTGGGTGGTGGGCCTCCTCTCCGGCCTCTCGCGCCGCGAGCAGGATGAGCTGCTCCGCCTGCTCGCCAAGGCGAAAGAACACGCGGTGGAGGTAGCGCCATGAATCCCAAGCATTTCCTTTGGCATGTCGAAGGCAAGGTCGGCGTCATCACGCTGAACCGGCCCGATCGGAAGAATCCGCTCACGTTCGATTCCTACGCCGAGCTGCGTGAGCACTTTCGTGCGATGACGCATGCGCCGGCGATCCGCGCCATCGTGATCAAGGGCGAGGGCGGCAACTTCTGCTCGGGCGGCGATGTTCACGAAATCATCGGCCCGCTCACCAAGATGACCATGCCTCAGCTCCTCGACTTCACGCGCATGACGGGCGACGTGGTGAAGGCCATGCGGCATTGCCCACAGCCGATCATCGCGTCGATCGATGGCGTCTGCGCCGGCGCGGGCGCGATCCTCGCGATGGCGAGCGATCTGCGCTACGCAGCGCCGAGCGCAAAGACCGCGTTCCTCTTCGTCCGCGTCGGCCTCGCCGGCTGCGACATGGGCGCGTGCGCCATGCTTCCTCGCATCATCGGCCAGGGTCGCGCTGCGGAGCTTCTCTACACCGGTCGCTCGATGAGCGCCGAGGAAGGCAAAGCCTGGGGCTTCTTCAACGGCATCGCCGATCCCGTACTGCCAGCCGCAATGGATGCCGCTAAAGCACTCGCTGAGGGACCCACGGCGGCGCATGCAATGACCAAGAAGATGCTCCACCAGGAATGGAACGCCGGGGTCGACGAGGCGATCGAGATGGAAGCGCAGGCGCAGGCCATCCTGATGCAGAACAAGGATTTCCGGCGCGCCTACGAAGCCTTCGTCGCCAAGCAGAAGCCGAAGTTCGAAGGCGACTAATGGATCGATTCACTCACTACGCTTGGCCGTTCTTCGAGCCGCGGCACGCAAAGCTTGCGGCGGAGGCCGAGGCGTGGGCACGCGACAACCTTGCGCATGCGCACGGCGAGGACGCCGACAAGATCTGCAAGCGCCTGGTGCAGGACCTCGGCTGCGCGGGCTACCTCAACCACGCGGTCACCGATACGCACGACGTGCGCTCGATCGCGCTGCTGAGGGAAGTATTCGCCTATCACGCCGGGCTCGCGGACTTCTCTTTCGTCATGCAGGGCCTCGGCTCGGGGCCGATCGTCCTGGCAGGTACTGATGCGCTAAAGAAGAAGTACCTCGCGCCTGCAGCC
>JAFARH010000417.1 GCA_019245555.1 Betaproteobacteria bacterium | reverse complement strand
AAGCCGTGCACAGCGATCTCCAGGCCTCGCGCGACATGTACAACTGGGTCGTAAAGCTCAGTGTCTCGCTCGGCGCGAATGAGAAGGACTTGGTGCCGTTCGAGAAATACGCCGCGGCGGCGCAAAGCCTCGGCAGCCCGTCGTCGGCCGCGCGCGCGCTCGACGCGGGTGCACCGAACATCGAGCGGGTCGATCGCCTAGTGCAGACCATCGCCGTGCAGAAGGGCATGCGCTCGCCGGTGCTCGATGAGACCGTGCGTCTGGTGGACGCGAAGCTCGAGTCCAACCGCAAGAAAGCGGCGGACGCCGGAGTCAAGGCACCGGCTGCCGCGAAAAAAACGGCCTAAGCTGCTTCTGGCTCCCCGGGCTTGCGCTCGGCCTCGTCCTCGATGCCGAGCTCGGCGATCTTGCGCGTAATCGTGTTACGTCCCATGCCGAGCAGGTTCGCCGCTTCGATGCGACGCCCGCCGGTCCGCGCGAGCGCCTTCGAAATCAGCGCGCGCTCGAACTGACGGCCGAGCGAATCGAGTATTCCGGTGTCGCCGCGCGCGAGGCGGCGCTCCGCTTCGTATTCGAGCGCCGATAGCCAGTCCGATGCCGCAGCCGCGCTGCTGTCCCTGAATTCGGCCGGCAGGTCGCCGACGTCGATCACCTGCCCCGCGGCCATCACCGTGAGCCAGTGACACAGGTTCTCGAGTTGCCGCACGTTGCCGGGGAAGGCAAGTCGCGAGAGATGCGCGATTGCTTCTTCCGATAGCCGCTTCGGCTCGACGCCGAGCTGCTTTGCGCTTACGCCCATGAAATGCCTTGCGAGAAGCGGGATGTCTTCCGCGCGCTCGCGCAGGTTCGGCAGTCGCAGGCGGATGACGTTCAGGCGGTGATAAAGATCTTCGCGGAACGATCCTTCGCGCACGCGTTGCTCCAGATTCTGGTGCGTAGCGGCGATGACACGAACGTTGGCCTTGATCTGCTGATGCCCGCCAACTCGGTAGAAGCTGCCGTCAGAAAGGACGCGCAGGAGCCGCGTCTGCAGCTCCGCTGGCATGTCGCCGATCTCATCGAGGAAGAGCGTGCCGCCCTCGGCCTGCTCGAAGCGCCCGCGCCGCTGCTGTTGCGCTCCGGTAAAGGAGCCGCGCTCATGGCCGAAAAGCTCCGACTCGAGCAGGTCTTTCGGCATCGCAGCCGTGTTGATCGCCACGAACGGCTTCGCGGCGCGTGCGCTATGACGGTGCAGCGCCCGCGCCACAAGCTCCTTGCCGGTGCCTGATTCGCCGGTGATGAGCACCGTTGCACTCGATTGTGACAACCGGCCGATGGCGCGGAAGACCTCCTGCATAGCCGGTGCCTGGCCGAGGATTTCGGGTGTTTCGGTCGGTGCCTCG
This sequence comes from Betaproteobacteria bacterium, assembly GCA_019245555.1. Classification (GTDB taxonomy): domain Bacteria; phylum Pseudomonadota; class Gammaproteobacteria; order Burkholderiales; family SG8-39; genus SCGC-AG-212-J23. The sequence continues at coordinate 4,411 of JAFARH010000417.1, read as the reverse complement.
ACCGCCTCGGATTCGCGCCGGCTCTCATCCAGGGCTCGCCGGATGAGATCGACTGCCTGGTCGACGTCGAAGGGCTTCGGCAGGTATTCGTAGGCACCACCCTGGAAGGCGGCGACGGCGGAGTCGAGGTCCGAATAGGCCGTCATCACGATGACCGGCACCGCAGGGTGGCGTTGCTTGACCGCGTTTAGCAGCTCGAGGCCGGAGAGGCCCGGCATACGAATATCCGAAACAAGAACTTCCGGCGCACTACCCGAAAGCGCCTCAAGAGCGTCCTGTGCGGAGGAAAACGAATTGAAGGCGATGCCCTCGCGCGAGAGTGCTTTCTCGATCACCCAGCGGATGGAGCGATCGTCGTCGACGATCCAGACCTGTTTCATGTCAGCGGCAGCAGGATCCTGAATATTGTGCGGCCGGGGCGGGACTCGAACTCGATGACGCCCTGGTGGTACTGGACGAACGTCTGCGCGAGCGAGAGTCCCAAGCCGGTGCCGCCTTCCCTCCCGGATACGAGCGGATTGAAGATCCGGTCCTGGATCTCTTCCGGTACGCCGGGCCCGTCGTCGACTACTTGCAATTCTAATGCCAGCTTGTGGCGCTGCCGGAGGATGGTGATCTGCCGCACCGTGCGCGTGCGGAAGTTGATGTTCCTGGCGCCGGACTGCACCGCATTGCGGGCGATGTTGAGGACTGCCTGGATGAGCTGCTCGCGGTCGCCGACGATCTCGGGAATGCTCGGGTCGTAGTCGCGCTGGATCTCGATGCCGAACTCGGCTTTGACGAGGCTGCGGACGCGCTCGAGCACCTCGTGGATACCGACCGGCTCGACGCGCGGCGTGCGGTGCGGCGTCAGCATGCGGTCCATCAGGCGCTGCAGGCGATCGGCTTCCTTGATGATCACCTGCGTGTACTCGCGCAGCTCCGGCTTATCCAGCTCGCGTTCGAGAAGCTGCGCAGATCCCCTTAGGCCGCCGAGCGGATTCTTGATCTCGTGGGCGAGATTTCGGATCAGCTCGCGATTCGCCTGCTGCTCGAACACGAGGCGCTCCTCGCGCGCATAGCGAAGCTGCTCCTCGATCGGCCGCAGTTCCGCAAGCAGTGACAAGCCGTGGGCGTCAATGCGAGTCATGGTGCAGGTTAGCGGCAGCGGATCGCGCCCGACGCGGCTATAGGTCACGGTTTGCGCCGAGTAATCCCAATGCGTCTGCACCGCATCGCCGAGTGCGCGCTCAAGCGCACCGCGCTCGGTGAAGAGCTGCAGGAAGGGCTGGCCGTTTAGGCTCTTGGCTCCGGTGGCGAGGAGGTTTTCGGCCGCCGGATTGGCATAGCGCACAACGAAGTCGTCATCGAGCACGACCACTGCCGTGGCGAGCAGCTCCAATCCAGGGAACGAAGCCACCTATTTGTAGAGGTTAGCCAGCTCGCGCCTGAGCGCTTCGATGTTTTTTTCGTGCGTTTCGACGCTGTCCTTGTAAGGCTGGAGGCGCTGTTCCACGCGGGCGTAATTGCGCTCATCACCGTTGCGGATCGCTTCCTGCTCTGCGAGGTCCTGCTTCGCCTTGGCGAGCGCCGCCTGCTCGGTCGCGAGCTCCTTCTCCAGGACCTCGCGCTGACGCTCGCGCGCGTTCGCGCGCTGCTCGGTCGACTCCTTCGGAAAACCGGCCGACCCTGAAGGCGCTCTCGTCGCAGGAGCCACATTCACCTGGCGCGTTACCGTCTCGCACTTGAGCTTTTCGGCCTCGTTGCGGTCGTTGGTGTAGGTCCACTTGCCGTCGGCGCCTTTGCATTTCCAAATTTCGGTCGCGCCCTGCGCGTGCGCGTTCCCCGCGAGCAAGGCGGCCAGAGCACAGAGGGCGGCGACGCGAATCATGAACTGAGTCTATCAAATCAAAGAAAAAGGGGCGGTTTGGCCGCCCCTTGTTCAACGCGCGAAAGAAGTCTTCGTTTACGAGGCGTAGTACATGTCGAATTCGACAGGGTGCGTCGTCATGCGGAACCGGGTGAGCTCGTCGTTCTTCAGCGTGATGTAGGACTCGAGGAAATCCTCGGAGAACACGCCGCCGCGCGTGAGGAACGCGTGGTCGTCCTGCAGGCAATTGAGCGCCTGCTCGAGCGACGCACACACGTTCGGTACTTTCTTCGCCTCTTCGGGCGGCAGGTGGTAGAGGTCCTTGTCGATCGGCTCTCCGGGATGGATCTTGTTCTGCACACCATCCAGGCCGGCCATCAGCATCGCCGCGAAAGCGAGGTAGGCATTCGCGGTCGGATCCGGGAAGCGCACTTCGACGCGGCGCGCGTTCGGGCTCGATACGAATGGAATGCGGCACGCCGCCGAGCGGTTGCGCGCGGAATAGGCAAGGTTGATTGGCGCCTCGAAGCCCGGTACCAAGCGTTTATACGAGTTGGTGCCGGGGTTGGTGATGGCGTTCAGCGCCTTGGCGTGCTTGATGATGCCGCCGATGTAATGCAGCGCGAAGTCGGACAGGCCACCGTAGCCGTTGCCCGAGAAGAGATTCTTTCCGCCTTTCCAAACCGATTGATGCACGTGCATGCCCGAGCCGTTGTCGCCAACGACCGGCTTCGGCATGAAGGTCGCGGTCTTGCCGTAGGAATGCGCGACGTTCCACACCGTGTACTTCAAGATCTGCATCCAGTCGGCGCGCTGCACGAGCGGCGCAAAGCGCGTGCCGACTTCGCATTGGCCGGCCGCGGCGACCTCGTGGTGATGCACCTCGACTTCGACGCCTTGCTGCTCGAGCGCTAGCGCAATGGCATTGCGAATGTCGCCGAGAGTGTCCGTGGGCGCCACCGGAAAATAGCCGCCCTTCACGGGCGCGCGATGTCCCATGTTGCCCGACTCATAGTCGATGCCGGAGGACCAGGGCGCTTCCTCCGACTTGATCTTCACCCCGCAGCCCGACATGTCGACGTTCCAGGTGACGCCGTCGAAGATGAAGAACTCGGGCTCCGGACCGAAGTACGACACGTCGCCGAGCCCCGTGGATTTCAAATACGTCTCGGCGCGCTTCGCAATCGAGCGCGGGTCGCGATCGTACGGCTTGCCGTCCATCGGCTCGTATACGTCGCAGCTAATGTTCAGCACTGGCTCATCCGTGAATGGATCCATGCGCGCGCTGACCGGATCGGGCATCAGCAACATGTCGGAGGCCTGGATCCCTTTCCATCCGGCGATCGACGAGCCGTCGAACGCGTGGCCGAGCTCGAACTTGTCCTTACCGAAATACTTCACCGGTACCGTCACGTGCTGCTCCTTGCCGCGCGTGTCGGTGAACCGGAGGTCGACGAACTTGACCTCCTTGTCTTTGATGAGCTTCAGGACGTCATCGGCCGTCGTGGTTGCCATTGCGGCTTCTCCTCGCTGAGTTGGAACTAAGTTTGTGTAGTGGTGTAGACCCGGCGGAGGAGCAGATTCTGTGCCAAACGCTCCTCGTAGCTGAAAGGCATTCTAACCACCCGAAATGCACTGGATGCGGGCATGGAAACATCGCTTGCACTGGAGGAGTGCAATGATGCCGCAGCCCTATAATCGGCATCAACCCATGGATGACTTGAAGCGCGCGGCCGCTGAGCGGGGCAAAAAGCTGGGCTTGTCCTACGCAGGGGCCCTTCTTCCTGCCGAAGCGCAGCGGCTGATGCAGGCGGGCACCAAGCTTGTCGATGTGCGGACCAAGCCTGAACTTCAATACGTTGGCAGCATTCCGGGGGCGCTCGCGATCGAGTGGCAAACCTATCCGGGCGGCCGCCCGAACCCGGAATTCATCGGCGAGCTGGCAGCGGTGACGAAGAAGGACGAGCCGGTCATGTTCATCTGCCGCTCCGGCGCACGTTCACATGGCGCGGCCGAAGCGGCGATGCGCGCCGGCTGGCGGGAAACTTACAACGTGCTCGAGGGATTCGAGGGCGACAAGGACAACGCGGGCCATCGCAACACGGTGAACGGCTGGCGCAAGGCCGGCCTGCCGTGGCAGCAGACCTAATCTTTCCAGTCGACCCAGCCCGCCCAGGCAGTCAGTAGTACCAGTAATCCGAAGACGATTCGATACCAGGCGAAGGGCTTGAAGTCGTGCGTTGCAACGTAACGGATCAACCAGCGGATCACGACGAAGGCTGAAACGAACGCGACGACGAGCCCGACGCCGAAGATCGGCGCGTCGTGCGCCGAGAGCAGCGCGCGATTCTTGAAGAGGTCATAACCGCCGGCGGCCACGAGCGTCGGCACAGCGAGAAAGAACGAGAACTCGGTCGCCGCGCGGCGCGAAAGGCCGAACAACATGCCGCCGATGATCGTCGCGCCGGAGCGCGACGTGCCGGGAATCAGCGCAAAGGCCTGTGCGCATCCGATCTTGAACGCATCGAGCCATGTCATTTCATCGACCGTCTGGAGTCGCGC
>JAFARH010000329.1 GCA_019245555.1 Betaproteobacteria bacterium | reverse complement strand
GAGGCCATGTAGAGATAGGGATTGGCCGCCGGCTCGCCGATGCGGTTCTCGATGCGCGTGCCGGGATTTCCCGGACTACCGATCACCCGCAGCATCGCACCTCGATTCTCTCTACCCCAGACGACGCGATCCGGCGCGAGCGAGTAGGGCCGGTAGCGCTTGTAACCGTTGATGGTCGGTGTCGAGAACGCGGTTGCCGCGCGCGCGTGTTCGAGCAGGCCAGCGAGGAAGTGCTTGCCGAGAGGCGAGAGGAAGTCGTCTTTGGCCGTGAAGGCGTTGTCGCCGGACTTCCGGCCGACGAGCGACTGGTGCAGGTGCCAGCCGCTCGACATGACATTGGGCAATTTCGGCCGGCACATGAAGCTCGCGTGATAGCCGTGCCGCCGCATGATCTGCTTGGCGGCGCTGCGGAAAAGGATCATCGCGTCGGCTGCGGCGAGACCCTCTTGCACACTCAGCGTGACCTCGGCCTGGCTCGGGCCGAACTCGCACTCGAAGCTGCGCAGCGGCAAGCCGAGCCCCGCGAGACCCGCGCGCAGTACCTCGAGCGCGGGCTCGAGCTGGTCGTATCGCGTCTCGGAGAGGAGTTGGTAGCCAGTGGAGAGTAGTCCCACCTCCGGTGGTGATCCGGGCTGGCCCGAGTCCTCCGGACGCAAGTGCGCATCGAGGATGCGGAAGATATGGAACTCGATTTCCAAGCCAGCGCGATAGCCGTAGCCGGCGTCGCCGAGCTTGGCGAGCGCATTCTTGAGGAGTCCGCGTGTATCGAACGGCACGGGTTTGCCGTTCGGAAATTTCAGATCGCAGAGAAGCCAGCCGGTCTTCGGCGCCCACGGAAGGACGCGCCACGTCGAGGTGTCCGCGAACACCAGCGCGTCCGCGGCACTCTCGAACTCGGGCATCCCAAGCCCGGCGCCCGGCGTAAACACCGGGAACACAGTCTTGTTGGAGGTGTCCTTGGCGAGAAGCGAGCTCGGAAAACCGACGCCGTTCTCTAGCGCGCCAGCAACTTCGGCTGCGGCGATCGACTTGCTGCGCAGCAGGCCGTGCAGGTCGACGAACGAGAAGCGGACGATCTCGATGCCGCCGCTCTGGATTTCCTTCAGGATGTTCACGCCGCCCAGGCTGCCTGACGGCGCCGCTTCTCGTCCGCTTCTTTCCAGTACTGGTCCATGTTCGGGGTCGGGCCGATGCCATCGATCGCCGGCGGACCCTTCAGCTCGCTCGCTTTAGCCGGATCGAGCACCATCATCGGCCGCTCGCCGGCTTCGCTCTTCTTGATCGCATCCACCAGGAGCCGGCGGTAGAGCACGATGCCTTTGTCCGTGGTGCCGAGATTCTCTTTCGTGCGATCGGCGATCGGCCCCTGCGACTCGCAGGCCCACTGGTCGTGGATGTTGATGTCGAAGCCCATGCCGGTGAAGGTCTGGGTGCGCTGCTGCTCGACATCGAAGCCCCAGCCGTTGTTCCGGCCGAAGATCGGCTTGTAGTCCGGCGCTGGATACGTCTTCAGGCGCTGGTTGCGCATCGTGTCCTTGTCGACCGGCGCGCCGAAGCTCGTGAAGATCGAATACCAGTAGCAGCCGGTGTCGTCGACCGGCACGTGCCACTGGGAGATCGTCATCTCGGCGTTCATCGGGATCACGAACGCCTGCGGGAAAAGGATATTGGTGACGCGGATGTGCGTCTGCGCATCGGAGAGCTTGCGCAGCGTCTGCAGGCGCATGCCGTAGTCGGTCTTCTCGACCCGGATCTCCGGTCGATCGAACTCGCGCAGCACCTTGCTGATCGGGATCTGCGCATCCGAAGGCACGCCGCGGAACTGGCGGCCGTAGCTCGCGGAAGGATCTTCGTCCTCGAAGAACTTGTGCAGCCACGACGCGTGCGCCGGATCGATGCCGACTTCCAGCGCCTGGAGCCAGTTGCAATCCCAGTAGCCCTTGAACGCGAACGTGTACTCGCTCGGCGCGACGAACGCATCGAAGTGCGGGAACGCCGGCGCTTCGCCTTCGCCGAGATACGCGAAGAGAATGCCGCTTTTCTCCTGCACCGGATACGCGCGGAGCTTGATGTGCTCGCACAGGCGGCTTCCAGTCGGTTCGGCCGGTGTCTGGAGGCATTTGCCGTTCACGTCGAAGAGCCAGCCGTGGAACGAGCAGCGCAGGCCGCCATCCTCGAGGCGGCCATAGGCGAGATCGGCGCCGCGGTGCGCGCATTGGCGCTCAATTAACCCGTAGCGATTCCCCCCGCGAAACAGAACCAGGTTCTCGCCCATGATCCGCACTGGCTTCACCGGGCGAGGGCCATTCATCTCGTCGGTAAGGCCAACGGGCTGCCAGTAGCGGCGCAGCAGCTTGCCGCACGGCGATCCTGGCCCGATGCGTGTCATCAACTCGTTTTGATCAGCGCTGATCATGCGAGCCGATCTTATACTAGGCCCTATGAAGCGCGACGCTCCGAGTGCGCAGGGAGAATTCGATCTTGGCGGCGTGCGCTGGCCGCGACCCTTTCGCATCCGGCGCCTCGGTCACTTCGGCATCTGCGTCGCCGATCCGGAGCGCAGCAAAGACTTCTACTGCCGCCTGCTCGGCTTCCGCATTTCGGATCCGCTCGACTTCACGCATCGGCTGCCCGAAGACAAGCGTGGCAAGGTCGGCCCGACCGTCGGCTACTTCTCGCGCCACGGCACCGACCATCATTCGTTCGTCTTCTTCCCGCGCGGCGCCTATTCAGCGGTGAACGCGTGGGCCGCGAAGCCACAGGGCACGGTGAACCAGATCACCTGGCAAGTCGGATCGCTGCAGGAAGTCTCTGACGCCTTCGACTGGTTCACGCAGCGCGGCAAGCCGATTCGCCGTGCGGGCCGCGATCTTCCGGGCTCCAACTGGCATTTCTATCCGCCGGATCCGGAAGGCCACACGAACGAGCTTTATTACGGCATCGAGCAGATCGGCTGGGACGGCTACTCGAAGCCCCGCGAGATGTATGGCGTGCGCTATGCGAAGCCGCCGGAGCTACCGCACAAGTCGGAGCTTGCCGAAGTGCTCGATGCGACGGCGCAGGGCATTCCGATCGTGAAGGGACTGCGCGCCGAGGAGGTCGGGGAAGAGAAGTACAACGTCGAGGGCATCCTGCTCGCGCGGCCGTTCAAGATCGTGCGTCATGGGCCGGTGCGCCTCTTCGCCGAGAACATGGAAAGCATGGTCGCTTTCTACCGAGACGATCTCGGCTTCACCGTCACCGAGGAAGTCGAATACAAGGGCCACCGCTGCGTTTTCCTGCGCGCTAATACCGAGCACCACTGCCTGGCGATCTATCCGATCGCGCTGCGCAAGGAGCTGGGTCTGAGCGAGCACACGACGCTCATGTCTTTCGGGCTACAGGTTGGCAGCTATCGCCAGCTGCGCGAAGCGATTGCATTCCTGAAGGGCGAGGGCGTGCAGATCAGGTATTTGCCCCCGGAGCTCTTTCCCGGCATCGACTACTGCGCATTCGCCATCGACCAAGATGGCTTTGCCTTCCAGCTCTACTACTACATGGAACAGGTCGGCTGGGACGGCAAGCCGCGACCCGCGGAACTGCGGCCAAAGATCGACAACGCGCGCTGGCCCGACTCAGTCGCGGGGCAGAGCGACGCGTTCCTCGGCGAACCTTACTTGGGCCCGCTCGGCTAACTCAGAAGCTCGCCCCGATATTTCGCGCGGCGTACTTCGACGCCGTGCGCCACGCTTCCTCGATCCGCTTAGGGTCCGCGTGCATGTATTCGAGCGTCATCGGCGCGCTTATTGTCTTTCGATGTGGCGAGTGGAGATCACGTAGCGCCACTTGCCGATTTCGTGCGAGATGAAGTCCTTCATCTCCTCCGGGCTCGACGCGGCGGGGTCGCCGCCGAGATCGATGAACCGCTGGCGCGTCTCCGGATTGGCCATGACCTTGCGCACCTCGGCGTTCAGGCGATCGACGAGCTCGCGCGGCGTGCCGCTGCTCGTGCCGAGCCCGATAAACGAGTTCACTTCGTAACCGGGCACGGTCTCCGCGACGGTCGGCACATTCGGCAGCGCCTTCCAGCGCTCGCGCGAAGTGACGGCGAGCGCCCGGAGCTTTCCGGACTGGATCTGGCCGATGGAGAGCGTCATCGCTTCGAGGAGCAGATCGACACGGCCGCCGAGGACCTCGGTGAGCGGGCTCGCGCCGCCGCGGAAGGGCACATGCACCATCTCGATGCCGGCCATCGAGTTCAAGAGCTCGCCGGAGAGATGGTGGACGGTGCCAATGCCGGAGGAGGGGTAGTTCAGCTTTCCCGGATTCGCTTTCGCAGTCGCAATGAGGTCGCCTAGCGTCTTGAACGGTGAATCGGGACGCACGCT
>JAFARH010000296.1 GCA_019245555.1 Betaproteobacteria bacterium | reverse complement strand
GTTCTTGCGGCAGGCCTCGCGGATCTTGGGATCGCACAAATAGGCGAACGCGACGTCATCGAGCTGCAGATAGGTACAGCCGGCTTTGGCGAAGGCGGCGATGGCCGCCTTGTAGGCCGCCGCGGCGTCGGCCCAGAACTCCTCCATGTCGTCGTAGGCGATGCCGGCACGACCGGCGCGAAGGTGGAGCATGGACGGCGATGGAATGGTGAACTTCGGCGTCTTCTTCGTCACCGATGCGAGGAAGCGAAAGTCCTCGATCATGATGGGCTTCGAGTAGCGCAACTTCCCGGTCACCGTCGGAATCGGGGGCTGCTCTTCGGTGCCGCCGAACTTCGGTCCGGGATTCGTGCGTGCAGTGACGCCGTCGAGCTGCGTGAGGAAGTCGAGGTGCCACCACTCGCGGCTGAATTCGCCGTCGGTGACGCTCTCGAGGCCGATCGCTTCCTGCTTTGCGACCACCGCGCGTATCGCGGCCTTCGGATCAGCCTTGAGATTCGGCGGGCGCAGCAAGCTGCCCACATGGTCTGCGCGAAACGGGGGCGTCATTGCGAGTGAGCGGCGATGCTAGCATCCGCCGCTGTGAACATTCTCTTCGCGAGCGAAACCGAGAAGGCGGAATTCTGGATTCCGCTGCTCGAGAAAGCGCTGCCGCAGGATCGCTTCGTCACCACGACCGATCAGCCGATCGACATCGCGCTCATCGCCACGCCGCCGGCCGGCACACTCGGCAAGCTCAAGGGCGTGAAGCTGATCCAGTCGCTGTGGATGGGCGTGGAGAAGCTGCTCGCGGATCCGGGACTGCCGAAAGGCGTGCCGATCGCCCGTCTCCTCGATCCGGGCATGATCGCGGCGATGTCGGAGTCGGTGCTCTCGCACGTGCTCGACTGGCATCGGCATCACTATCGCTACCGCGCGCAGCAGGCGGAAAGGCAATGGCGGCGCCGCAAGCAGTACCTCGCTTCCGATCGCACCGTCGGCATCCTCGGCATGGGCGTGCTCGGCACCGATGCGGCAAAGAAACTTCTTGCGCTCGGCTTCAATGTCGCGGGCTTCAGCCGCCGCCCGAAGAGCATGCCGGGCGTACAGTGCTTTACCGACCTCGCGGCGATGCTGCGCATCACCGATGCGCTGGTGTGCTTGCTGCCGCTCACTAATGAGACGCGCGGAATTCTCAATGGACGCAACCTGGGCCTGCTCAAGAAGCACGCTTGCGTCGTCAACCTCGCGCGCGGCGGGCATCTCGTGGTGTCGGATCTCATCCGCGAGCTCGACTCGGGCCATCTGGCTCACGCCTATCTCGATGTCTTCGACCAAGAGCCCCTCGCGCCGAGCGAGGCGCTATGGACTCATCCCGGCATCACTATTACCCCGCATTCGGCCGCGCTCACCGAGCCACGCACCGCGATCGCGAAGATCGCCGAGAACGTCGAGCGCGTGCGCCGCGGCGAGACGCCGCACCATCTCGTCGACTTTGCTTCCGGTTACTAGCCTCGGCGAGGCGCGAGCGGCGATTGCAGCTCTGCGCGGCAAGGCGGCTGCGCGCAAGGAGCGAATTCCCGAGCCACCCGAGGAGCCGTTGCCCGAGGAGTGCTGCCAGCGCGGCTGTGAGCGGTGCGTGTTCATCGTCTATTACGAAGCGGTCGAGGCATGGGCGAGCGACATCGAGCAGCGCTGGCGCTGAGCCTCGCAACCGCGTCGCTCTCTTGCGGCGCGACCGACCTCCCGGTGGATACGGTCGTCATCACGGCCGTGCACGAGGATGAGCGCGCGGATGCGGCGAGCGGCGAAGTCGACAGCGACCGCCTCGAGCGGCGGCCGCTCGGCCGGCCGGGCGACGTGCTGGAAGCGGTCCCCGGAATGGTGGTTACGCAGCACAGCGGCAGCGGCAAGGCGAACCAGTACTTCCTGCGCGGCTTCAACCTCGATCACGGCACCGACTTCGCGATCAGCGTCGACGGCATGCCGATCAACCTGCCGAGCCACGCTCACGGGCAGGGCTATGCCGACCTCAATTTCCTGATGCCGGAGCTGGTCGATCACGTCCACTACCGCAAGGGACCTTATTACGCCGACCAAGGCGACTTCTCGGCCGCCGGCGGCGCACAGCTCCACCTCAAGCGCTCGTTACCGACCGGACTCGCGCAACTCTCCGCCGGCTCGTTCGGCTATCGCCGGGCCCTCTTCGGCGGCAACCGCGATCTCGGCGGCGAAGCGAACGTGTTCGGCGCGCTCGAGCTCGGCACCGCCGACGGCCCCTGGGAACATCCCGATCAGCTGCGCAAGGTAAACGCGCTTCTGCGCTACGCGCAGGGTGATGATCGGAATGGCCTC
>JAFARH010000289.1 GCA_019245555.1 Betaproteobacteria bacterium | reverse complement strand
CGGCCCTGGCCGACGCGCATGGCGGACTCGAGCGCGTCCATGACCCGCGATTTGTCGGTCGACGCGATGCGCACGCGATCCTGGATCACCTCGAGCGAGGCTTTGTCCCTGCGATGGATCTTCGTGTAGCCCTGCGCTTCGAGGAGCTGCAGCACTTCGGCTTCGCTGAAGTTCTTTGGTACCGGCACCGGGAAGGTGATGATCAGGCGCTCGTCGGGCCGTGCACCCAAATGCTTGTAGATGCTCTGCGGCGTATCGCGCACCACTGGCTTGCCGCAGCCGCGGCAGTAGAGCTTTGCCGCACGCGCGAAGAGGAGCTTCAGGTGGTCGTTCAGCTCCGTCATCGTCCCGACGGTCGAGCGCGAAGTGCGCACCGGGTTGGTCTGGTCGATGGCGATGGCCGGCGGAATCCCCTCCACGGCGTCCACCTGCGGCTTGTCCATCCGGTCGAGGAACTGCCGCGCGTAGGGGCTGAAGGTTTCGACGTAGCGGCGCTGGCCCTCGGCATAGAGGGTGTCGAAGACGAGCGACGACTTCCCCGAGCCCGAAACGCCCGTGACGACGACGAGCTCGCCGGTCGGGATCGCTAGGCTGAGGTTTTTTAGGTTGTTCTGGCGGGCGCCGCGGATGACGATCGCGTCGCCGGGAATCTGCTCTTGCTTCACTGGTCGCTATTTTAGCGACCTACTGCGCAGGCTCCTCGGATTTTGAGCCGCTGATGAAAAGATTCCTCATCAGCGAGCCGCAATGCGCGCAGTGGACAACGCCGGACGCGTAAAGCTTGAATTCGTCGCCGTCGCAGCGCAGGCAGTAGTACTGCGGTCCCCAGCCCTGGCTTGCCGCGGCCGCGCGCTGGGCGCGCGCGCGCCGCTTCGCCCGGAAGTCGGCGAGGCGCACGACGTTTTCCGCCGTGATTGGAGTTTCGGGCAGCGGGTTTTCCACAGCTTTACATTGAACCGCGGTGACGCCGCGTTCCACCGAGGGGTATAGTCCAAAGAGTCGTGAATAAGCGCGGCGCAAAGCCGCTGTCGGGGAAGGGAGACTACCCACTGGTCAAAGGAGACTAGTCAATGACCCAGCCCCAAGCCGATCTCTTCGATATCTACCGTGCCGGCCTCAAGACGGCTGCCGATCTGGTGAAGGCCTCGCTGGAGAGCGCGGAACGGATGCAAAACCAGCAGCTGGTCGCGATCCGCAGCGTCATCGACCAGCAATCCAAGTCGGCGACCGAGCTTTCGCGGGCGAAGACCCTCGACGAGCTCCTCAGCGTCCAGACGCGCATCGTGGGCCAGCAATTCGAAAGCGCAGTGAGCCTGTGGAGCGACCTCTGCCAGGCGGCGGGCGAGAACCAGCGGGTGGCGATCGGCCGGATGCAGGAACAGCTCGCGCAGGCGCGCGACTGGATGGCCTCCGCGTCCTTGCCGCTAGTGGTGCGTCAGTCCGAGGAAACCAAAGCGCACCGCGTTAAGGCCTGATGTAACTCCAGCCTTCCTGCTGGCGCTTCATGATGTGCGTCACGCCTGCCATGACGTAGGCGATGCCGCCGTACATATCGTCGCGCGCGACCTTGGTGTTCTGCATCGTGTTCTCGCATGCGATCAATCCGACGTTGTTGTCGAGCGCGCCGGCGAGGCCGCCGGCTACCTTGGATTCGGCCTTGAGCATGTTGAGGCCTGGGCCATACGCGATGATCTCGATCTCGACGTTCTGCGCGCCCAGGTCCTTTTGAACGTTCTGAGCGTTGTTGAGCGCGAGTTGCCACTTGCCGGGATCGTTGTCGCTCACCTGGAAGATGACGCGCTGTTTGCCGGCGGCAGGCTTCTTCTGCTGCGCGAACGCGGGGGCTGCGGCCAGCAGCGGAACGAAGGCGAAAAGGCTTCTGCGTTTCATTCGAGTTCCTCCAGGGTTCGGGGCCAGCTCTTCTTGAGCAGGCGGGAGAGTGCGCGGTCGGCGAGTATTTTGCCGCCAGTCTGGCATCTCGCGCAGTAATTGGTTTCGTTCTCGGCGAACACGATGCGCTGCACCGGCGCGCCGCACACCGGGCAGGGCTTGCCGTAGCGTCCGTGCACCGCCATACCCTCACGGAATGCGGTGACTTTCTCCGGAAAGTTTCCTCCGGCTTCCGCGCGCACGCGGTCTGTCCATTCGCGCAACGTGGTCTTCGTCGCCTCGAACAAGCGGTTGATGTCCGCGTCGGCGAGCTTGGAGGTCATCACGATCGGCGACATCTTGGCGCGATGCAGGATTTCGTCGGAGTACGCGTTGCCGATCCCCGAGAAAAGGTGCGGATCGGTCAGCGCGCGCTTGACCGTATGGTTCTCGCGTCGCAGGCGCGAGGCGAACTCGCCGACTTCGATATCGAAGACCTCGACGCCGCCGGGATCGAGCCCTTCGAGCGTCGAAAGGAGATGGAGCGATGCGCGACGCTTGGTGCCGGCCTCCGTGAATGCGAGCACGCCGGTTTCGAACTCGAGCAGCACGAGCGTATTCGGCGGCTTCTTCCCGGGCTGAACCCAACGCAAGCGCCCGGCGATCATCAAGTGAAGCACGAGGTACAGCGGTCCTTCGAGCACGAAGACGATGCGCTTGCCGACGCGCCGAATTTCCGTGACGCGCTTGCCTTCGGCGCTCGAGATCGGCGGCACCGCCGTGCGCAGGATGAACGGGTTCATGAGCTTCACGCGCTCGAGCCGCTTGCCGAGCACGCGCGCTTCCAGCGCTTCTATATAGACCGTGACGTCAGGCAGCTCGGGCATGCCGCGAGTGTATCTATGGGCCAAGGTGGTGCGCGGCGTAACAAGCTGCACCAGGGTCGTGCCGGAAATGCTGCATTTGGGGGCTTAAGGCCGGCGAAAGCTTGGCACGGTTGCTGCATATCGCGGGTGCCCAATCACGAGGGGGAGGTTTCGTGTCGGCCATGAAGTGCATTTGCGGGGCGCATCACTCGCAGGAAGAACATGACCTGAATGATCGCCGGCTGCTCGAGGCAGCGGTTATGCGTGCGCTGTTCCCGAATGTCGCTCGGCGGCGCAAGTTCCTCGCGTCCGTGGGCGCGTCGACCGCAGGTGCGGCGGTGTCGACCTTCTTCCCGTTCGGCGCGCTCGAAGCAATGGCGCAGGAGAAGGGGAAGCCCGAGAAGCCGGACCTCAAGATAGGCTTCATCCCAATTACCTGCGCGACGCCGCTCATCATGGCGGATCCGCTGGGCTTCTATCGCGAGCAGGGCCTCAAGGTGACGCTCAACAAGACCGCGGGCTGGGCGCTCATCCGCGACAAGATGCTGAACAAGGAGCACGACGCATCGCACTTCCTCTCGCCGATGCCGCTCGCCATCTCGATGGGCCTCGGCTCGGCGCAGCAGCCGATGCGCGTGATGACCGTGCAGAACATCAACGGCCAGGCCATCACGCTGCACGCGAAGCACAAGGACAAGCGCGATCCAAAGCAATGGAAGGGCTTCAAGTTCGCCGTGCCCTTCGACTACTCGATGCACAACTTCCTGCTGCGCTACTACGTCGCCGAGGCGGGCCTCGATCCGGACACCGACATCCAGATCCGCGTCACGCCGCCTCCGGAGATGGTGGCGAACCTGCGCGCCGGCAACATCGATGGCTTTCTCGGCCCGGATCCGTTCAACCAGCGCGCGGTGTACGACGAGGTGGGCTTCATCCACATGCTGTCGAAGGAGCTGTGGAACGGGCATCCGTGCTGCGCCTTCGGCACGTCGGAAGCGTTTATCAAGGAGAACCCCAACACCTTCGCCGCACTCTACCGCTCGGTGCTCACCGCGGCACGCATGGCCCGCGAGGCGAAGAACCGCCCGCTCATCGCCAAGGTGATCTCGCCGCCGAACTACCTGAACCAGCCGGAGACGGTGGTCGAGCAGGTACTGACCGGCACCTTTGCCGACGGGCTGGGCAACGTTCAGAAGGTGCCCGACCGTGCCGACTTCGATCCATTCCCCTGGCAATCGATGGCGGTCTGGATCCTTACGCAGATGAAGCGGTGGGGCTACGTGAAGGGTGATGTCAACTACAAGCAGATCGCCGAGCAGGTGTTCCTCGTCACGGATGCGAAGAAGTACATGGCACAGCTCGAGATGAAGGCGCCGGCCTCGGCCTACGCGAAGGTGAAGGTGATGGGCAAGGAGTTCGATCCGAGCCAGCCCGAGAAGTACCTCGCGAGCTTCGCGGTGCGGAAGGACGTATGAACGGACGGGCGCAGTCGCTGGTCGCGGGGCTGCTCTCGCTACTCTTCCTCGGCGTGTTCCTCGGCATCTGGCACCTCGCCACCGTGCCGAAGAAGCAAGCCGAGGCGCCGGTCGACGAATACTCCAAGCTTCTCGGCAAAGGAGCGAAGAAGAGCGAGGGCTTCCCGACGCTCTCGCAGATCGGCGAAGCCGCGTTCACGCAGCTCAAGGATCCGCTCTACGACCGCGGCGCGAACGACAAGGGCATCGGCATCCAGCTTGGCTGGTCCCTCATGCGCGTCGGCGCCGGCTACGCGCTCGCCATCCTCTTCGCCGTGCCGCTGGGCTTCCTCATCGGCATGTCGCCGGTCCTGTACAAGGCGCTGAACCCGTTCATCCAGCTCCTGAAGCCGATCTCGCCGCTTGCGTGGATGCCGCTCGCGCTCTACACGATCAAGGACAGCTCGATCTCCGGCATCTTCGTGATCTTCATCTGCTCGGTGTGGCCGATGCTCATCAACACCGCCTTCGGCGTCGCTTCCGTGCGCCGCGACTGGCTCAACGTGGCGCGCACGCTGGAGGCGACTCCCTGGCGCAAGGCATTCGAGGTCATCCTGCCCGCGGCCGCGCCGACCATCCTCACCGGCATGCGCATCTCCATCGGCATCGCCTGGCTCGTCATCGTCGCCGCGGAGATGCTCGTCGGTGGCACCGGCATCGGCTACTTCGTCTGGAACGAGTGGAACAACCTGAATCTCACCAACGTGATCTTCGCGATCCTCGTCATCGGCGTCGTCGGAATGGTGCTCGACTTCCTCATCGGCCGACTGCAGGCGGCGGTGACCTACGTCGAATGATGAGCTTCCTCCAGGTCCAGGACCTCGCCAAGCGCTACGGCGGCACGACCGTCTTCGAGCGCGTGAACTTCACGATGGAGCGGGGCGAGTTCGTCTGCATCATCGGCCACTCGGGCTGCGGCAAGACGACGATTCTCAACATCCTCGCCGGACTCGACCGCGCGACGGAAGGCGCGGTGGTGATGGACAACCGCGAGGTCGCCGGGCCCTCGCTCGAGCGCGGCGTGGTGTTCCAGGGTCACGCGCTCATGCCCTGGCTCTCCGCGATGAACAACATCGCCTTCGCGGTGCGCAGCCGCTGGCCCGACTGGAACCGGATCCAGGTGCAGACGCACTGCCAGAAGTTCATCGACCTCGTCGGGCTCACCGGCGCCGAGCACAAGAAGCCGGCGATGCTCTCCGGCGGCATGAAGCAGCGCGTGGGCATTGCGCGCGCCTTCGCCATCCAGCCGAAGATGCTCTTGCTGGATGAGCCTTTCGGGGCGCTGGATGCGCTCACGCGCGGCACGATCCAGGATGAGCTCCTGCGCATCTGCGAAGCGACGAACCAGACCGTATTCATGATCACGCACGACGTGGACGAGGCGATCCTCCTTGCCGACCGCATCCTCCTCATGTCGAACGGTCCCGGCGCCTGCCTCGCGGAGGCGGTGATCAACCCGCTCGCCAAGCCGCGCGACCGTCACTCGATCCACCACGATGCCCAGTACTACGGCGTGCGAAACCACATCGTCGATTTTCTCGTTAATCGTTCGAAGCGTTACCAGAGCGGTGAGTTGCGTTCCGCGCGCAGCCCGTCCGCGAAGATCGTCAACCTACGCTAGGAGGAGAGCCATGAAGCGCGAACCAGAGACCGCACTTGCCACGCTCGCGAGACCCATGAAGCGCGAGGACGTCACCGACCTCATCGTCTTCCGCAAGATGAAATCGGGCATCAAGTGGCCCGAGATCGCGAAGAAGGTCGGCGCATCCAAGGAATGGACCGCCGCCGCGTGCCTAGGTCAGATGCAGATGACGAAGAAGCAGGCCGAGGCGGTGGGCAAGCTCTTTGACCTGCCCGAGGAGGCCGTGATGCTTCTGCAGACGGTGCCCTACAAGGGCTCGCTGCCGACCGCCGTGCCGACCGATCCGCTGGTCTATCGCTTCTACGAGCTCGTCAATGTCTACGGCACGACGTTCAAGGCGCTGATCCACGAGGAGTTCGGCGACGGCATCATGAGCGCGATCGACTTCGACATGGACCTGACGCGCCTGCCGAACGAGAAGGGCGACCGCGTGAAGATCGTCATGAGCGGGAAGTACCTGCAGTACAAGACATACTGAAACACCGGCCGGCGAGGCCGCTCATTTGGCAGTGTGGGATAAATCCCAGTGCTACCATCGCCGGCCCATGGCTCAAGAACGCCGCGCGGCTAGCGAACTACAGGCAAGGCTGCGCAGCGGCCAGTTTGTTATCACGGCGGAGATCACGCCGCCGGTTTCCACTGATCCCGCGGAATTCCTGCGGCGGGCGATGCCGCTGAAGGGCCTCGCTACCGCGGTGAATGTCACCGACGGCGCGGGCGCCAAGGTGCATCTCTCGAGCCTCGCGACCGCGCA
>JAFARH010000108.1 GCA_019245555.1 Betaproteobacteria bacterium | reverse complement strand
AAGGCGCCCTCGCGTCCGGTGCTCCAAGCCGCACCCCCTCGGGATCTCGCCGCCTTCAGGCGCGAAAAGAATGAACGCCTGAATGGCCACGGTCCAATCGAAGGCGACCCGAAGCACGTGCACATCCCGATCGATGAGGCGATGCGGCGCCTCGCCCGGCAATGAGGATCCTGGCGCTGCTCGCCCTGCTGATCGTGCATTCGGCGCTCGCCGGCTTGCGTGATGTCGATTTCGATCCACGCCCCGGCTCCCACGCGCCATTGAACGTGCCGCTCCATGAAGGCGATCGCGCCGTGCGGCTCGACCGCTATTTCGGCACCGCGCCAGTGGTGCTGCAGCTCGGCTACCTCGGCTGCATCAATCTCTGCTCGACGACGCTCGTCGGCGCGGACGAGGTCCTTTCGCGCACCGGCCTTGTCCCGGAGCGCGATTACGTCGCCCTTTTCGTGAGCATCGACCCACGCGACGAACGTGCGCCGGCGTACCGGCGTGCCGGCTGGCATGTGCTCACCGGTGCGGTGTCGGCGAGCGCGATCGCCCGTGCGGTGGGATTCCGCTATGCCTATGACAAGAGTTCCGGTGAGTACGCGCATCCGGCGGGGTTCGTCCTCCTCACGCCGGACGGCAATGTCGCGAGCTATTTCCCGGGCGTGCGTTTCGATCCTCAAGCGCTGCGGGCGGCGATCGAGCGCTCGCATACGGCGGCACCAGTGACTCCGTTCGAGCGCTTGCTCCTCGTCTGCTTCCACGATCCCGGTACCGGCCGCTATAACGATGCGGTCCTGCTCGCGATGCGGATCGCGATGACGCTCTTCCTCGCCGTCCTCGGATTCGTCGCCTGGCGAAGGCTCCGATGACGTGGACCTTGCCCGCGGCATCGGACATCGCGTCGAGCGTGGATTACCTCTTCTACGCGATGCTCGCCCTGACCGGCGTCGTCGCGCTCGCCATCACGCTGCTGATCATCTTCTTCGCCATTCGCTATCGCGCCGGGTCCGATGCTGACCGGTCGAACGTGCCCACCAGCAGCCGCTGGCTCGAGTACGGCTGGACGCTCACCCCTATTGCGATCTTCCTCGGCATCTTTGCGTGGGCGGCGGTCGTCTACGCGCGCTTCTACACCGGGCCGGCGGACGCGATGACCATCTTCGTCGTCGGCAAGCAGTGGATGTGGAAGGCCGAGCACGCGAATGGCCGGCGCGAGATCGACGAGCTGCATCTGCCGCTCGGCCAACCGGTGCGCGTGATGCTCTCCACCGAAGACGTGATCCACAGCTTCTTCGTGCCCGCGTTCCGGATCAAGCAGGACGCGGTTCCCGGCCGCTACACCATGATCCGCTTCACGCCGACGCGCGCCGGCACCTACTGGCTGCACTGCGCGGAGTACTGCGGCACCGATCACGCTCGCATGGGCGGACGAGTCGTGGTGATGGCGCCGGCGGCATTTGCACAATGGCTGCAACAAGGCGATTCGTCTTCTCTCGCGTCGCGCGGCGGCGAGCTATTCCGGCAGAAGGGGTGTAGCGGCTGCCACGCCGCGAATTCCACGGTGCATGCGCCCGATCTGGCGGGCATCTATGGGCGTGTCGTTCATTTGAACGATGGAAGGACGCTGGTCGCGGACGAGGCCTACCTCCGCGATTCGATCCTCCTGCCGAAGCGCGACGTCGTAGCGGGCTACGAGCCGGTCATGCCGAGCTTCCAGGGACAGCTCGATGAGAGCGAGCTCGCGGCACTGATCACCTTTCTAAAGGAGACGCGGTGAGCTACCTCACCGAGGGGTTCACGCTGCGCTCGTGGCTCACGACCCGCGACCACAAGCGGATCGCCGTGCTCTACATGATCGCCATCACGGCGTTCTTCTTCGTCGGCGGTGCTGCGGCCGCGCTGATACGTCTGGAGCTGGCGACGCCGGCCGGCGATCTCGTCAGCGCGGAGACCTATAACAAGCTCTTCACGATCCACGGCGTGGTGATGGTGTGGTTCTTCCTGATCCCGTCGATCCCATCCGTGCTCGGCAATTTCCTGGTGCCAATCATGATTGGCGCGCGCGACATGGCGTTCCCGCGCCTGAACCTCGCCTCCTGGTACATCTATGTGCTGGGCGGGCTCTTTACGCTCGCGGCGCTCATCGCCGGCGGCGTCGATACGGGATGGACCTTCTATACGCCGCTCTCGACGCAATTCGCCGAAGGCAACGTGATCCTCGTCATCGTCGGCGTGTTCATCGTCGGCTTCTCGTCGATCCTCACCGGCCTCAACGTGATAGTAACCGTCCATAGACTGCGGGCGCCGGGGCTCACCTGGTTCCGGCTACCGCTTTTCATCTGGGCGCACTACGCGACGGCGCTGATCCTGCTGCTCGCGACACCGGTGCTGGCGATGACGCTGACGCTGGTCGCGCTCGAGCGGGTGTTCGGCATCGGCATCTTCGACCCCGCGCTCGGCGGCGATCCGCTCCTCTTCCAGCACCTCTTCTGGTTCTACTCGCACCCCGCCGTGTACATCATGGTCCTGCCGGCCATGGGCGTGGCGAGCGAGATCATCCCCTGCTTCGCGCGCCGGCCGGTGTTCGGCTACCGCTTCATGGCTTACGCGATCCTCGGCATTGCCACCATCGGCTTCCTGGTCTGGGGTCATCACATGTTCGTGTCGGGCCAGTCGATGTATGCCGGCATGGTCTTCTCCATGCTCTCGTTCCTGGTGGCGATCCCGTCCGCGATCAAGGTGTTCAACTGGACCGCGACGCTCTACAAGGGCTCGATCGTCTTCACCGCGCCGATGCTCTATGCGCTTGGCTTCGTCGGCCTCTTCATGATCGGCGGACTCACGGGCCTCTATCTCGCTTCGCTTGCGCTCGATGTGCACCTCACCGACACCTACTTCGTCATCGCGCACTTCCACTACATCATGGTTGGCGGCTCGGTGATGGCTTACCTCGGCGCAATCCATTTCTGGTGGCCGAAGATTTCCGGACGCCTGTATCCGGAGATGTTGGCGCGCATTGCGGCGCTCACCATCTTCTTCGGCTTCAACCTCACCTTCTTTCCCCAATACCTCCTCGGCTGGCTTGGCATGCCGCGGCGCTACCACGAGTATCCGCCGGAGTTCCAGGTGCTGAACCTCCTCTCCTCCGCCGGTGCCGCGGTGCTTGCGATCGGCTATCTGCTGCCGCTCTGCTATCTCGGATGGTCCATCTTCTACGGAAAGAAAGCGCCGCCGAATCCCTGGGGCGCGACCGGGCTCGAGTGGCAGACCGCTTCGCCGCCGCCGCAGCACAACTTCGAGGACCCGCCGCGCGTCACGCGCGCACCTTATGACTACGCTTGAGCGCCGCGACACCGTCCTTCTTGGCATGTGGGCATTCCTCGCCACCGAGGTGCTGTTCTTCGGACCGCTTTTCTTCGGCTATGTACACGGTCGCGCATTCCAACCCGAGGCGTTTGCGTCGGCGAGCCATCACATGCATGTCGTGCTCGGCACGCTCAACACGGCGATCCTGCTGACCAGCAGCTTCACGATGGCACTCGGCCTGCGCGCATCACAGACCGATCGATCGCCGCGCCTCTGGCTTTGGCTAACGGTACTGCTCGGCCTCGCGTTTCTCGGCATCAAGGGATACGAGTACACGTCGGAATGGAGCGAGGCAGCCAGCGCTGCCGGTGGCGAAGCGCGGTTCTATTTCCTTTACTACGCCACCACGGGTTTGCACGCGGTACATCTCGCGATCGGCATCGCGATCGTTTCATGGCTCGCGCTGCGTGCGCGGCGCGAAATGCCGATCGAAGTCACCGGCCTCTACTGGCACTTCATCGACATCGTCTGGGTGTTCCTCTACCCGATGTTCTATCTGCTGGAGCGCTACGGGTGAGCTACTTCCTCACGTGGCTCGCGCTGATGGTGTTGCTCGCGCTCACGACCGCGAGCTCCTACATCCCGATGGGCATCTTCAACACGGTGGCGAACATGGGGATCTCGTGCGCGAAGGCGCTGCTGATCGCGCTCTTCTTCATGCACCTGCGCGGCGCGAGCGCGCTGCTGCGCATCGCGGCGGTCACGGGGCTCTTGTGGCTGGCGCTGCTCTTCGGCTTGAGCTGGACCGACCTCGGCACCCGCCCAAGTGCTCCTGCCCCTATCGACGCAAGACGGTGAATTCCTCGGGCGTGATCCGCCCGTCGCGATTCCGATCGATAGCGGCCCAGTTTGCGTCCTCGCCTCGCGGCGTCCAGAGCTCGTCGGCAGTGAGAACGCCGTCACCGTTGCGATCGAGCTGGCGGAAGAGGTCCTGCGCGGCAGCGGGATCCTCTCGGGGAACCGCCGTTGCGCCGGCAGCCGCCGACGGCACTCTCGCGACGGGCTGTGGCGCACCCTTCGGGGCCTCGGTCTGAGCCCAGGCTTGCGAGGTGAAAGCGAGAATCAGGAATAGCGTCCGCATACCCCGGACGCCAGCAATATTTGCGCCGCCTCAGGAGTCCTTGAACTCGACGCGCCAGTGGCTGCCGTCGCAGAACGGCTTGTTGGCGGAGGCACCGCAGCGGCAGAGCGTGTAGTGCTCGCGCGAAGCGCCGTCGCCGAACGCCTGGTTTGCGAGCTCGATGCCGCCGCAGACCGCGTACGGGCCGTTGTCTGTCACCACGACCTTCGGTGCTCGCGAGGGCGGCTCGCCTTCGACGCCGTCGATCGCGTAGCTCAGCGCACCCGACGGGCACTTGCGAATCGTGGCGATGATTTCGTCCACCGCCGCGCCGTCAGGATCGATCCACGGTTCCTTGCCGTACAGGAAAACGGACTTCAGTGAATCGGTGCAGACACCGGCGTGCGCGCAGATGGCGCGATTGTCGAAGACGGTGATGCGCTTGCCGCGATAAGCCTCGCGTCGATTCTTCGCCTTGTCGTCGAGCTTGCGATCGGAGAAGCCGTTCGTGCTGTGCGTGCCGTCGCAGAAAGGCTTGTTCCTAGAGCCGCCGCAACGGCAGAGCGCAACGCCGCGCACCGTCGCGCACGCGGAGCCCGATGAGCGCACCAGGTTCGGCACCGGCGAAGCTTGCATGTCATTCAGCAAGTAGTAAGGCCCGTTGGGCATGCAAGCGATGCGGGGTTTGTCCGGCATGGGTGACAGTATGCGTCGAGTGGGTGTCGTGCGTGCAATGACCTCGCGCTCGCGTGAGAGCGCTGCGGGCACTGCTCTTGCAACGCGAGGCGCGCAGTCTTCTTCAATACTCCATGGAGATTCGATCGTGATGGTCAAGGCAATAACAGTGGCAGTGGCGGCAGCGTTCGTCGCGGTAGCGGGCGCGTCGTGGGCGCAGTCCGGCGGCGGCGCCGGTGGCGCGTCAGGCGGTGCGTCGGGCGGTAGCGCCGGCAGCAGCGCCGGCGGCACTTCGAGCGGCAGCATGGGCTCGGGCACGAGCACCGGGTCGAGCGTTGGCTCGAGCACGGGGTCGACCAGCTCGCCGAGCGGCTCGGGCGTCGGCGGCAGCACGAGCTCGGGCGTCGGCTCGAGCACGAGCGGCGGCGTAGGCTCCAGCACGGGCGCCGGCGTCGGCTCCAGCACCGACGCAGGCGTAGGCAGCAGCGCGCAGACGCCGAGCCAGTGCATCGGTCTCGTC
Source organism: Betaproteobacteria bacterium (assembly GCA_019245555.1). Taxonomy (GTDB): domain Bacteria; phylum Pseudomonadota; class Gammaproteobacteria; order Burkholderiales; family SG8-39; genus SCGC-AG-212-J23. The sequence goes on along the minus strand of JAFARH010000108.1, from coordinate 550 downwards.
GGCCTCGAGCGCGACAACTGCCTGCGTCAGTACGGCTCTAGCACCGGCGCTGCGGGCGGCACTTCGGATAGCACGTCGGGCAGCATGGGCAGCAGCTCGGGCAGCATGACGACCCCGAGCACCACTTCGCCCAGCACCAAGTAACGTTCTCGCTGTCCAATGAGGCCGTACGCGAAAGCGTGCGGCCTCATTTTTTTAGAAGAAGTCGAAACAAGTCCGCGTCGAAGTACTAAGGCTTCTTCAGCAACGGGCCGATGACATCCATCGGCACCGGAAAGACGATCGTCGACGCCTTGTCGGTCGCGATGGTCGTGAGGGTCTGCAGGTAGCGGAGCTGCATCGCCTCGCTCTTCTTGGCGAGCATCTCCGCGGCCTGCAGGAGTTTCTCGGACGCCTGCAGCTCGCCTTCCGCGTGGATCACCTTCGCCCGGCGCTCGCGCTCCGCCTCGGCCTGGCGCGCGATGGCGCGGATCATCGACTCGTTGATGTCGACCTGCTTGATCTCGACGTTCGACACCTTGATGCCCCAGGCGTCGGTCTGCTGGTCGAG
>JAFARH010000103.1 GCA_019245555.1 Betaproteobacteria bacterium | reverse complement strand
ATGCGCTCGATCTTGCCTTTCGGGTCGAACACCATCTTGGTCTCGACTGTGTCGAAATCGATCGCGCCGCGCTTCTCGCGGCTCGCATAGAGCGCCTTGAAGAGCTCATACAGGCGAGCGATGTACTCCGGTGGCCTGCCGCTCTGGATGTCGGCCCAGACCTTCGTATAGGTCAAGCGCGCGTGGGAGCGGAATACCGCGTTGTAGAACTGGTAGTCGCCGAGCTCGCCTTGCGCAGATATCTGGACTTCGCAGACCACTGCCAGGCGGTCGACGTTTGGATTGAGCGAGCAAATACCGTTGGAGAGCTTTTCCGGCAGCATCGGGATCACGCGGCGCGGGAAGTACACCGACGTGCCGCGCTCGCGAGCATCCATGTCGAGCGCGTCGCCGTGGCGGACGTAGTGGCTCACATCCGCGATGGCGACCCAGAGGCGGAAACCTTTGCCCTCGCGCTTGCAGAAGACGGCGTCGTCAAAATCCTTGGCGGTCTCGCCGTCGATGGTGACGAACTCGAGTGCGCGCAGGTCGCGGCGAGCGCGAGCGTCCTCTTCCCGGACTTCGTCCGGAATGGATTTGGCGAGGGCAAGCGCGGCCTTGGAAAACGCGTGCGGCAAATCGAATTTGCGCAGCGCGATCTCGATCTCCATCCCGGGATCGGCGTAATGGCCGAGCACCTCGGCAACGCGGCCGATCGGCTGCGCATGCGGCGCAGGCGGCTCGATGAGATCGATGGTCACGACTTCGCCCGGCTTGGCTTTTCGGCCTTCGGCAGGCGGCACGAGGATGTCGTGGGCGATGCGCCGATCCTCGGGCACCAGCACCAGCACGCCACGCTCGTCGTGCAGCCGGCCGACGATGCGGCGCTTGGCGCGCTCGAGCACCTCGACCAGCGCGCCGACCGGCCGGCCGCGCGAATCGGTGCCGCTCACACGCACCGAGGCGCGATCGCCGTGCATGAGGGTCCGCATTTCGTGCGGCGGCATGAAGATGGATGGGCCGGGTTCGTCGGGGACAAGGAAGCCGTGGCCGTCGGCATGGCCTTCGATGCGGCCCGCGAGCACCTTGATGCGCTTCGCGACAAGCAACGCGTTGGCACGATTGCGCACGATGTCGCCCGCGCGCTCAAGGGCGGTAAGCCCGGCGTCAAAAGCGCGACGCTCGCGTGAGCGTCGGATGTAGAGGCGCTGGGCAAGCTCTTTCGGATGCAGCGGCTCGCCCGCACGCTCGAGCTCGCGCAGGATCTCGCGGCTGTAGTCGTCGGCCGGCGCGAATTTTTCGGGCGGCCGCTCGGCGCGGGAGCGCCTGCGTAATGCGGTTCGGTTGGGTCTTCTTTTTGGCACTTAGTTTTCTCTTTATTTTTCTATTAGAATCCGCGCTCCCCTGCCGAGGTGGCGGAATTGGTAGACGCACTAGGTTCAGGTCCTAGCGGTGGCAACACTGTGGGGGTTCGAGTCCCTTCCTCGGCACCAGATACAGCGCCTCGAGAAGTTTAACCCGGACTGCCGAACTTAACGCTTGACGGCGTGGATGGCGCCGAATCCGGCGTTGATGAAGGCCTGACCGAAGCGGCGGCCCTGCTCGAGGCTGTAGAGGCGGCTCTGCAGGAGCTCCAGGGCGGCGCGGATCTGCTGGCGCAGGAAATCGATCCCCGAGATCGCGCCGCGGGCGCGATGCTCGGCCTGCGACAGGAGCTCGGCGGAGTACTCGGCGATGGTGCGGATCTTCTCGCGGCAGTAGTCGTCCTCGATCGCGTCCTGCACCTCGCGGCAGAGATCCACCACACGGCGCAGGGAGCGCAGATCGGCGCCGGGCCCGACGTAGGCATCGACGATCCGGCGCAGCGCCTGCTGACTGTCGCGTGCCCTGTCGATATCCGGATAGCCCATGCTGTGATCCATTCTGCTCTCGCGCATTTACCGTTTCATGTCGTGTGCGGACGGAAAATGGTGTCGGACGCCGACTACACGACGCCATTTGGACTAGCAGCAACGGGCAGCCCAGCGACACCGCAGTGATACAACGCTCTCCATGTACCGCTCGATCGCGGCCGTGGCTGCGTGCCTTCTTATGGGCGCGTGCACTTCGCTCCTGCCGAAGTCCAAGGAAGTCACGGCGAGCCCGTGGCAGACCTACCAGGCCGCGCAGGAAACCTTCGACAAGATCATCCCTGGCCACACCACGATCGCGGATCTGCGGGTGATGAACCTCGATCCCGGCTCGAACGCCAACATCGCGATCCTGAACTACGCCGATGTGATGCGGAAATTCATGCTCAACCAGTCGTTCTCGGTCAACGACCTCGATAGCGGCGTGCGCGATTGCGTGCTCGCCAAGATCGCTTGCCGCGGCTTTGAGGTCAACCAGAGCTCGGTGCAGAAGCAGCGCATGGGTAACGTGATCCTCGACGTGCTCGGCTTCCACCGCGAGACCCACACCGAGGGCTGGCGCTTTAATGCGCTGATCCTCCTGCGCGACGACATCGTTGTGTACAAGCTCACCGGCGGGCAGCCGGTGATCCAGGCGACCGAAGAGAATCAGAATCCGCTCGGCCCCGTCCAGGCCATCGGCAGCAAGGTCACCGGAATCAGTTTCTAGCCGCCGCCGGTGCCAATGCGGGCGTCCAGCCGCCGCCCAGCGCCTTCATGAGATCGACGCTGAACGCGAGGCGCGATTGGCGATTGCGCACGAAGGCGAGCTCCGCGTCGTTCGCGGTGCGCTGCGCGTCAAGCACCTCCAGGTAGGGCGAGTAACCAGATTGGTAGCGCAGAGTCGATAGCTCGAGCGCGTTTCGCGCTGCATCGAGGCGCGCCTTAAGCTCGGCCTCGCTCTCGCCCGACTGCTGCACGTTGACCAGCGCATCGGATACTTCGCGGAACCCGGTCTCGACCGCCTTCTGGTAGCCGGCGAGCGCCTGCTCGCGCCGAGCTCGCGCCTGGTCGACTCGCGCCTCGCGGCGGCCTTCGTCGATGATCGGGCCCGCCAGCGCGACGCCCAGGCTCCAGATCGAAGCACCAGGCCCGGCGACGAGGTCGGCGAATTGGGCGCTCTGCACGCCAGCCGACGCGGTGAGCGAGATGGTCGGGAACATCGCCGCACGCGCAATACCAATTTGTGCATTGGCCGCGACCAGGCCCTCCTCCGCCTGCCGGATGTCGGGCCGGCGATCGAGGAGCGCCGAGGGCAGACCCGCCGGCGGAAGCGGCACGATCGGCAGCCCGAACATGTCGCCCGCCAGCTTCTCGGCCGGGAGGTTCAGGTCGAACCTTCCGCTGAGCTGGGCGAGCTGATGCTCGACGAGGGAACGGCTCCGCGCCGTGTCGCGGCGCTGCACGAGCGCATCCGACAACGCGCTCTGTGCCTGGTAGACGTCGAGCTCGGGCGCGAGCCCCGCGTCGAGCCGCGCCTTGGCGATCTCGAGCGAGTCGCGCCGCGTGCGGATCGAGATGTCGAGCACCGCGATCTGCGCGTCGAGTGAACGCAGCGCAAAGTAGGCCTGCGCAATCGCGCCGGCCAGCGTGATATCGACCGTGTCGCGTGAGAGCTGGTTCGCGAGCAGGTTGGCGCGCGCGGCTTCTGTGGTGCGCGACAGGCGGCCCCAGAAGTCCACTTCGTAGCTGGTTGAGATGAGCGCCTGGTAATTCGGGCGTACCGTAGAAAGGCCATTCGGCACCGGCGGGTTTGCGAGCGTGCTCACGCCCAGGCGCGAGTAGCTGGCGGCGCCCGTGATCTCGGGGAAGAACGACGCGCGCGCTTCGCGCAGCGCGCCCTCGGCTTCCTGCACGCGCGCGGCGGCGAGACGCAGATCGGAGTTGCTCTTCTGGCCGGTCGCAATGAGCTCGTCGAGCGTCGGATCCCGATAGAGGGTCCACCAGTTCGGTGCGACTGCCGCCGCGGCACCAGCGGATGGCTCGGAGTACTGCTGCGGCAGCGCCATGTCGGGCCGCTTGTAGTCTGGCCCGAGCGTGCAACCCGTCAATAAAACGACGAGAAGGACCCTCCTCACTTGGCCACCAGATCGTGTGAATGCTCGGCAGCGCGGCGCTTGGCCTGCCGTGCGACGAGCGTGAAGAAGAGCGGGATGAAAATGGTCGCAATGAACGTCGCCGCCAGCATGCCGCCGACAACGCCCGTGCCCATGGAGCGCCGAGCGCCCGCACCGGCACCCGAGGAGAACATGAGCGGCAACACGCCGAGCACAAAGGCGAGCGAGGTCATGATGATCGGGCGGAAACGAAGCCGCGCCGCCTCGAGCGCCGCCTCCATCGCGCTCTTGCCCTGCAGGTAGCCCTGCTGCGCGAATTCGACGATCAGGATCGCGTTCTTTCCGGCCAGCCCTATCAGCACCACCAGGCCGATCTGGAAGTAGATGTCGTTCTCGAGACCGCGCACCGCAACGAAGGCGAGCGCGCCCCACACGGCGAACGGCACGGCGAAGACCACCGCGAGCGGCAGCAGCCACCGCTCATAGAGCGCGGCGAGGATCAGGAACACCATAACCAGGGCGAGGCCGAAGGCGATCGCCGACTGGCGACCGGTGCGCTTTTCCTGGAAGGCCTGGCCGGTCCAGGAAATCGTGTAGCCCTCGGGCAGCTGCGCATTGGCGACCTGTTCCACCGCGGCGATCGCTTCGCCGGACGACACGCCAGGCTTGCCGCCGCCCAGGACCTTCGCTGCGAGGAAGCCGTTGAAGCGCTCGAGCTGTTCCGGACCGATCATGCTCGAGGTCTTGATCAGCGCCTTG
>JAFARH010000130.1 GCA_019245555.1 Betaproteobacteria bacterium | reverse complement strand
CGAGTTGAAGAGCGTCGGCGTCGAGCTCATGAAGTCGAAGCTCGAGAGCACGTTGTAGAACTCGATGGCGCGCGCGTCGCGGTTCTTCTCCTTCAGCGCAAGGCCCATCGCTACGCGCATGAAGAAGGCCTGCGGCAGCTCGATGCGCTGTCCCTTGGAGTGCAGGAAGTAGCGGTCGTAGAGCGTCTGCAGGCCGAGGTAGCCGAACTGGAGATCGCGATCGGCCTTGAGAGCCTTGCCGAGCTTCGCCAGATCGAACTTGGCGAGCTCGGGATCGATGAGCTCGGCGCCGATGCCGCGCTCGATGAACTGCGGGAAGTAGGTGGCATAGCGAGTCGCCATGTCGGCCTGGCTCACTTCCTCGCCCAGTACCTCCAGCCGCACGCCATGCAGGAGCAGACGCGCGGTCACATAGCTGTACGCCGGGTCTTTTTCGATCAGCGCCCGGGCGGCGAGGACGCTCGACTTGCGCACTTCTTCCATCGGCACGCCGTCGTACAGGTCGCGCAGTGTCGCCTCGAGGATCGCGTCCGGCGAAGTCTCGGGTAGACCCCGGCACGCCGCCTGGACAAGCGCGCGAAGAGCGGCGCGGTCGAGCGGCTTGCGCTGGCCGTTCTCGACGACGTTGACTCCCGGCTCCTTCTTGCCCGCCTTCTCGGCCTGGCGGGCCTTGGCCCGCTCTTCGCGATAGAGCACGTAGGAGCGCGCCACGTCGTGCTCGCCCGAGCGCATCAGCGCGAGCTCGACCTGGTCCTGGATGTCTTCGATATGGAACGTGCCGCCCTGCGGCTGGCGGCGGAGTAGCGCCGCGACGACCGTGTCGGTCAGCGCGCCGACGAGTTCCCGGATCCGGGCCGAGGCAGCGCCCTGGGCGCCGTTCACGGCCAGGAACGCCTTGGTCATGGCGACTGAAATCTTGGACGGCTCGAACCCTACGACTGCGCCGTTCCTGCGGATGATTTTGTAGTCGGCAAAGACATTGCGGCCGCCCGCATTCGTCTCGGCCATCGGCACACCAAAACCAGGGGTGACGGCGGCCTTTTCCTGTGCGATCTGCATATCCCCTCTCCCCGGGTTTTGGTTGCTACTAGATTTAGTGCGCCTGCCGGTTGCACCACCTAGTTCTTGTGGACCAAGATACGCACGAAAAAAAATTTTTGCAAGCACGAACTACTAAATAACCGGGTGAATGTAGCTGCCAGCGCTACATCTTGGGGCATGCGGCGGCGCAATAACGATAAGCGGGGGCGCCGTCCCCGCGCTGAAACTATATGTAGTAGGGCTTAGGCGAGTGCGGCGAGCAGCCGCCGCCAGTCAAAGCGCGGGCCGGGATCGTTCTTGCGACCGGGCGCGACGTCGCTGTGCGCGGCGATGTCGCGTAACGGGTGCTTTGCCTTCAGCGCGGCGACGAGGCTGGCGAGGCAGGCGTATTGGGCGTCGGTGAACGGACCATCGTCGGTCCCTTCCAGCTCAACGCCGATGGAGAAGTCGTTGCAGCGCTCGCGCCCGCGCCAGGACGACACGCCGGCGTGCCAGGCGCGGCGAGCGACCGGGACGAACTGCACCAGCTCGCCGTCGCGCCGGATGAGGAAGTGCGAAGAGACCTTGAGGCCGGCGATCTCGCGGAAATAAGGATGCGCCGCCGGGTCAAGGCGGTTGGTGAAGAGCCGCTCGATTGCGTCGCCGCCGAATTCGCCGGGCGGCAGGCTGATGCTGTGCACCACCAGGAGGGTGATCTCAGTTCCGCGCGGCCGAGCATCCTGATTCGGCGAGCGGACTACGCGATCAGGTTTTGCTGTCTTCCTTGATGCCAAGGCGCTGCATCCGATAGCGGAGCTGGCGGAAGGTGATGCCGAGAAGTTTCGCCGCGGCCGTGCGGTTGAAGCCGGTTTTCGAGAGCGCATCGACAATTGCTTTGCGCTCGATGTTGTCGAGGTAATCGGGAAGCGCGCCCTCGGCCCCCGCTGTGGCGGCCTCGGGCTCGACACCGGCGGGTCCCCCTAGATGGAGGTCACCAACAGAGATATTCCGGCTTCCAGAGAGAGCGAGCGCTCGCTCAAGGATGTTCTCGAGCTCGCGGATATTGCCCGGGAAGTCGTAGTGCCCGAGCTCCTCCAATGCTTCGGGCGTGAGACGCGCGGGCGCGCCGCCGGAATGCGCGGCGAGTCGCTCCAGGACTGCAGCGGCGATGAGGCCAATGTCGTCGCGGCACTCGCGAAGGGGCGGCATCGCGAGCTCGATGACGTTGATGCGATAGAAGAGATCCTGGCGGAACCGACCGGCGGCGACGAGCTGGGCGAGCTTCTGATGGGTGGCGCAGATGATGCGCACGTCGACGGGATCCTCCTGCGGCGCGCCGACCTTGCGAACGCGCTTTTCCTGGATGGCTCGCAAGAGCTTCACCTGCATGGGAAGCGGCAGGTCCGCCACTTCGTCGAGGAAGAGCGTGCCGCCGTTGGCGGCCTGGAAAAAGCCTTCCCGGTCCTCGTTCGCGCCGGTGAATGCGCCCTTCTTGTAGCCGAAGAACTCGCTCTCCATGAGGTTCTCGGGGATGGCGCCGCAATTGACCGGTACGAAAGGCTTCTCGCGCCGCGCCCCGTTCTCATGGATGAGCCGCGCCGCGAGCTCCTTGCCGGTACCGGACTCGCCGGAGATGTAGACCGGCGCCTGCGTGCGGGCGAGCTTGGAGATCATCTCGCGCACATGGACGAGCGGCGCGCTCTCGCCGAGGAGGCGCCCGGTCAAGCGTTTGTCCCGCGCCGGCGATTCTGTCCGCTCGGGCAACGAAAGCGCCGAGCGCACGAGCGCTCGCAGCTGATCCAGGCCGACCGGTTTCGAGACGTAGTCGAAGGCGCCCGCCTTGAGCGCGGCTACCGCATTCTCCGCACTGCCGTAGGCGGTGATGACGGCCACCGGTACCTCCGCGGCCTGGCCGGCGATATGGCGCACGAGATCAAGGCCTTCGCCATCGGATAGGCGCATGTCCGTAAGGCAGAGGTCGTAGCGGTCCTGGCGCAGCTTTTCCTTGGCCTCGGCGATCGTGCCGACGGTGGCGACGTCGAGCCCCATGCGCACGAGCGTCAGCTCGAGCAGCTCGCGGATATCGGGCTCGTCGTCGACTACAAGAACGTGTGCAGCCGCGCGTTTCATGCCGCGCGCGCCTCAAGGCAGCGGATGCGGAAGTGGGCGCCGGTCGAGTCGTTCACATATTCGAGCGTCGCGCGGTTGGCCGCGCACAACTCACGTGCGAGATAGAGGCCGAGGCCCGTGCCCTTCGCCTCGGTCGTGAAGAAGGGCTCGAAAAGCTGCCCTTGCCGCGAGCGCGGCACCCCGGGCCCATTGTCGATGACCGAAACCTCGACGCGCCCGCCGTACCCGCGCAGCGCGATGCGCACCGCGCCATGTTCCGGCCCCGCGTAGCGCGCGGCGTTGCGCAGCAGGTTCCAGAGCACCTGGCGCAAGTGCTCGCGATCGAACTCGACCCACATGTCCTCGCCCGCGTCCACGGCGAAGCGGTCGGCGTTCGCCGACTCGTTGGCGACGAACTCGGCGAGGAACTCGCGCAGCCAGGGATGGAGCTGTATCGGCCCGGCCGCGATGCGGTCGCGCCGGTTGAGCTGCAGGACATCGGAGACCAGCCGCTCGAGGCGACGAGTGTTATCGCCGATGATGCGAGTGAGGCGCGCTGGATCCTCGCCGGGCTTCTGCTCGTTGAGGAGCTCAGAGGCATGGCTGATGGCGGCAAGGGGATTGCGGATCTCGTGCGCGATATTGGCAGTCAGCCGGCCGAGCGCCGCGAGCTTGAGTTGCTGCGCCTGCTCGCGGGCCCGTGTCGTGTCCTCGATGAAAAGCACGCTGAACCCTTCCGCGGTGCCGGTATCGATGAGGCGAAGCCCGATGTCGCGCCCGCGGACCACCAGGTCCGCTACCGAGCCGCCCTCGGCCCCGGAGCGCCAGCTGCGCCAGCGCTCCGTGAATTCCGGGAGTATCACCTCGATGTCAGCGCCAACGAGCGGCTCGGCGCGGAGCAGGAACTGGGCCTGTGGATTGTGCTGAACAATGCGGCCATTGCGGTCGAGCACCACCACGCCGTCGTGCATGTCCTGCAGCACGAGCTGGTTGATGCGCGTCTGCGTGGCGAGCTCCCGGCCGCGCAGCAAAGCGAGCTGCTCGTTCGCCGCCACGCGCTGCGCAAGCCAGCCGGTGATGCCGGCGGCCACGAAACATCCCAGGGCGAGCAGCCCCGGCTGCACGTAGCTGTTGAACGGCTGATCCTGGCTGAGCACCCAATAGGTCTGGTCGAGGAGCAGCGAGATCGTGGCGAGCGCCGCGTACAGGTACGACAGGCGCTGTGGCGCAACGATCGCCGCTGCGATGAGCGAGATGACGAGCATCACGCCAAGGCCGCTCCGCATGCCACCGCTCGCATTCATGAGGAGCGTGATCGCGAAAATGTCGACGCAGACGTGCAAGGAAAGCTGCACGTTGAAGAGCTCGCGGAACCGCCACAGCCCGGCCTGGAACGCCACGGCCATCGCGAGATACACCATGCAAGTGATGCGGAACAGCTCGAGCGAGTGCGAGCCGAGGGCGAGCGCGTCCTCGTAGACGAACGACAGAGCGAGGAACAGCGCTGCTACGGTAATGCGATAGAGGTTGAAGTAGCCGAGCGAGGTCCAGAACGAATCCGGCGTGCGCTCGGGAGCGAGGAAGAGCTCGGGGTAGCGCTGCGGGGCCTGCATCACCGCGGACCTTTGCCGGGCCCGGGCCCGAGCCGCACGTGCTCGTCGGAGCAGTAAATCGCGCCTGCCGACATGCGCGCTTCGGCGCGCGGAAGCAGCACGCCGCATTGCACGCAGCGCACCAGCTCATCGTTGGTGCGCTCAGCCGGCGCCGCCGACTGCTGTTCGGCGCGCGCCAAGGCGCGGCGCACCAGCCACACGCCGAACACCACGATCAGTATCAGGACCAGGAGGCGACCCACGGTCTGGCTATCATAGCCAAGATGAAAATCCTGGTCGCGGTGCCGGGCAATTTGCACACCGTGCGCATGAACCGCTTCGTGCCCGACGCCCTCGCCGCGCTCGGCCACGATGTACAGGTGGTCGATTACTCGCCGAACCTCCTCGAGAAATTGCGGCGCAAGCTCCTCGGCAAGGAGGCCGCCGAGGTCGTCGAAGCGCGCCTCATCGAAGCCGTCGCGAAGCATCGGCCCGATTTCTTCCTCGCGCTCTACGGCGTCAACGTAAGCAAGCGCGTCCTCGTCGAGCTGCGCGCGCGGCGCACGCTCACCGCGAACTGGTGGCTGAACGACCCGTTCCAGTGGGAGCGCGCGCTGAAATTCCTCGGCGAATATGACTTCGCTTTCACCAACGCGAAATATTCAGTGGACGCGTACGCAGCGAAAGGGCTGAAGCACGTCCGCTTCCTTCCCAGCGCCTGCGACGCATCGCTGCACCATCCCCTCGAAGGCGTGCCGGTGCGCTCCGTGCTCTCCTTCGCTGGCGACTGGTCAGCGCTGCGCGAGCGCCTGGCCGAACGATTGATCAGCGAAGGCGTGGATCTGCGGATCTATGGACCCTGGCGGCGCAAGTTGCGGCCGGGATCACCTGTGAGCACACGGCTCGAGCACGGTTTCTTCACGCCGGAGCGCATGGTGGAGATCTTCGCGAGCTGCCGGGCGACGCTCAACATCCACACGTGGCGCGATCGCTTCGACTTCGGTTTGAATCCGCGGGTCTTCGAGGCCGGCGCTTGCGGCACGCCGCAGCTCGTCGACCACAAGCGCGAGCTCGACGAGATCTTCACGCGCGAGCAGCGCGCCGGCATGCTCGTCTACCGCTCGGACGACGAGCTCGTCTCGCTCGCGCGTTCGATTCCTGCGGACGTCAAGGCGGCTGCGCTTGCAGCGGCACCGTCATTCCAGCGCGAGCACTCGTATCGAGCGCGCTGTGCCGAGATGTTGCGGGTGATTGGTGCTTAGGGAATTGGTCGGGGTGACTGGATTTGAACCAGCGACACCTGCGTCCCGAACGCAGTACTCTACCAGGCTGAGCTACACCCCGAGCCGTTAAAGATTACGACTGGCGGACCACGGAAAAGGACGCCAATTCTAGCAAAGATCGCTTGAATTCCGACTGCGGCAGCGGCGACAACGCCTCGATTGCCGACTGCACTTCGCGCTCCGCCGCCGCACGCGCGTAATCGAGCGATCCGCTGGCGCGAATCGCGCGCAGCACGGCGGCGAAATCATTCCTGCCGCCCCCGACGATCGCCTGCCGCACGACGGCCTGGTTGGCTGCCGAGCCCGAGCGCATGACATGGATGAGCGGTAGCGTGGGCTTGCCTTCCGCCAGATCGTCGCCGAGGCTTTTGCCGATCGTCGCCTCG
>JAFARH010000435.1 GCA_019245555.1 Betaproteobacteria bacterium | reverse complement strand
GCTTCAGCGCTTCCCGTACCCTAGCGTCCATCAGTCCCCTTTCCGATGTGACCTCTCGTATATTAGGCAAATGCTCGCCGGCCGGCGAAAAGCGCTGAAGGCAGCCACGACCATCGCACTCGGGGCGAGCGTCCCGAGCCTTACCCTCTTCGCTCAACAACGGCCGGTAAAGATTGGCATGAGCATCGCCCAGACCGGCCCTCTGGCGAGCGCGGGCAAACCGGCCCTACTTGCGCTACAGATGTGGATCGACGAGGTCAACGCCCGCGGCGGATTGCTCGGCCGCAGCGTTGAACTGATTGTCTACGACGACCAAGGGGCCGCCGCGGCGACACCTGGTATCTACACCAAGCTCCTCGATGTTGACCGCGTCGACTTGCTGATTGCCCCGTACGGCACAGTGCCGACGGCGCCGCTCATGGGGATGGTGAAGTCGCGTGCGAAGCTCTTAATGGGCAACTTCTCCTTCCGGGTGAACCATGTGATGAATCACGATATGTGGTTCAACAATGCGCCCTGGAACGATGCCAGAAGTTTTTCGGAAGGTTTCTTTCGCATTGGACAGAAACAAGGTGCAAACACGGTTGCGTTCCTAGCGGCCGACAACGAGTTCGGACAAAGCCTCGCCAACGGGGCACGCGAATTTGCGAAAGAGTTGCGCTTGCAGTTCGTCTACGACCAAAACTATCCGCCGGGCACGACCGACTTTTCGTCAATGGTTCGTGCCATCCGTGCCGCGCGCCCCGATATGGTCTACGTAATGTCCTATCCGGCGGAATCGGTGCTCATTGTGCGGGCCGTGCGTGAGATCGGCGTCGGTTCGTCGGTCAAGATCTTTGGCGGCGGCATGGTCGGCCTCCAATACACGTCGATCATGGAGTCGCTTGGCTCCGCATTGAACGGCATCGTGAACTACAACACCTATGTCCCCGGCGCGGGATATCCGGGGATTGAAGATTTTCTTTCGCGCTATTCCAAGCGCGCAGCCGATGCCAAGGTTGACCCGCTTGGCTTTTACCTGCCTGCGTTCGCGTATGCGATCGGACAGATGCTGGAGCAGGCCATCACGGCGACGGGGATCGTCCAAGACCGCGCCATCGCAGACTATCTGAGAAGGAACGAACTCCAGACCGTGGTCGGTCCCGTGCGATATGGGCCTGATGGTGAGTGGGCCCGCTCCCGTGTCCTCACCACACAGTTCCAGGGAGTCAAAGACAAGGACCTCGAGCAGTTCAGAATGCCTGGCGTTCAGGCCATTCTGTTCCCCGACGATCTGATGAATCGGCAGCTCAAGGCGCCCTTCGAGCAGGTGCGGGCGAGCACATAAAGTATTTCAGCGTAAATCGCCCGTCACATCAGATCGCAGAAATATGCGGCCGCAGGCGTAAAGGCGAGGCAGCGAGCCGCACGATGACAATCGATGGTGGGCTACTAGTCAGCCATTCCCCACGGAAGCTAGACGAATCCCTGACGACTTTGCGAGGACCCGCCACTAACGTGGGCGGATGAAACGGAACACAGTCGTTGCAGCAGGTCTTCTTTTGACAGCACTTGCTTCGCCGGTCACCGCGCAAGAGCCGGCGCGCGTCGTCCTCGGGGCAGGCCTCACGGCCTTTGCGCGGCACAACGAGCAGGTGCGCGAAACCACCGCGTTCCTAGACTTGGATTACCGCGGCAGCACTGACCTGTGGCGCGGGGTCAAGCCACTCGTTGGCTTAGGGATGACTACGCAAAGCGTCGCCTACGTGCGCGGCGGCGTGTACCGCGACTTCAACCTGACTCCGAGCTGGATATTCACGGCGCATTTCTCCGCTGGCGCTGCCGCTCGACGCGAGGGAACCGATCTGGGGAACACCATCGAGTTCCTGACCGGCCTGGACCTGTTTTACCGTCTGCAAAACGGCTGGCGCCTGGGCGTTACCTTGAGCCACGTTTCCAATGGTGGCCTTGCCGAGAACAACCCCGGGTTGGAAAACCTCGGCGTCCTGCTGGCTCTGCCGTTGCACTAGCGAACTTGAAAGGAGTGGCGGAGAGAGAGGGATTCGAACCCCCGGTACCCGATGGGTACAACAGATTTCGAGTCTGCCGCATTCGACCACTCTGCCATCTCTCCGCGGCGGAACGAATTTTACTTGGTAATGCGCTCCTCGCCGCCCATGTAGCTGCGTAGTGCGGCAGGGATGACGACTGATCCATCGCGCTGCTGATAGTTCTCCAGGATCGCGATGAGCGTGCGGCCGATAGCGAGACCTGAGCCGTTCAGCGTATGGACGTGCTCGGGCTTGCCCTTCTCGTTCCTGAAGCGCGCCTGCATGCGCCGCGCCTGGAACGCCTCGTAGTTCGAGCACGAGGAGATCTCGCGGTAGGCATTTTGTCCGGGCAGCCAGACCTCGAGGTCGTAGGTCTTCGCAGCGGCGAATCCCATGTCGCCGGTGCTGAGCGCCATCACGCGATAGGGCAGCTCGAGCTTCTTGAGGATCGCTTCCGCATGCGAAGTGAGCTCCTCGTGCGCGGCATAGGACTTCTCCGGATGCACGATCTGCACGATCTCGACCTTGTCGAACTGGTGGACGCGGATCATGCCGCGCGTGTCCTTGCCCGCTGAGCCTGCCTCCGAGCGAAAGCACGGCGAGTGACACGCGTACTTCATCGGCAGCTTTTCGAGCGGGATGATTTCCTCCCGCACATAGTTCGTCACCGAGTACTCCGACGTGGGAATCAGGTAAAGATCGCGGCCATCGATCTTGAACAGATCCTCCTTGAACTTGGCAAAGCTCGACACGCCATCGGCGCAGGCTGACGTCACCATATAGGGGGAGTACGTCTCGGTATATCCGTGCTCGCGCGTATGCGTATCGAGCATGAACTGGCCGATGGCGCGATGCAGCCGCGCGACGGCGCCGCGCATGACATAGAAGCGGCTGCCGGCGATCTTCGCCGCGGTGGCGAAGTCGAGGCCGCCGAGGCCCTCGCCGATGTCGACATGGTCCTTCACCGGGAAATCGAATTTGCGCGGCTCGCCCCAGCGACGCACCTCGCGGTTCTGCTCCGCGCCCTCGCCGACCGGGACCGATTCGTGCGGAATGTTCGGCACGCGCCCGAGGAAATCCTGGAATGCGGCCTGCAGCGCGTTGAGCTGCTGCTCCGACTGCTCGAGCAGCGTCTTCAGCTTCTCGCCCTGCGCGAGGAGCTCGGCGACGTCCTTGCCTTGCGCCTTCGCCTGGCCGATGTCTTTCGCGATCTTGTTGCGCGAGGCCTGCGCCTGCTCGACCGCGGTCTGCAGGTTCTTGCGCGCGCTTTCGAATTTCTGGAACTGCTCGACGTCGAACGCGCCCGGGCCTCGGGTGGAGAGCCTTTTGGCGACCGCGGCAGGGTCTTTGCGCAGGAGCTGGATATCGATCATTTGTTCTTCGCCTCGGCGTCGAGTCGCCGCAACTCGGCGATGCGCTCGCGCAGCTTTGCTTCGCGGCCGCGCTCGGTCGGCTTGTACCACTCGACGCGCGGCATGCCCTCCGGCAGATAGTTTTCTCCCGCGGCGTACGCGCCCTCTTCCTCGTGCGCGTAGCGATAGTCCTTGCCATAGCCAAGCTGCTTCATAAGCGAGGTCGGAGCGTTCCTGATGTGCAGCGGCACGGGACGCGTGCCGTCCTTGATGATGAAATCGCGCGCCGCATTATAGGCTTCGTATACCGCATTCGATTTGGGGGCGAGCGCGAGGTAGATCACCGCCTCGGCGAGCGCGAGCTCGCCTTCGGGACTGCCGAGGCGCTCGTAGGTCGCACAGGCGTCGAGCGTGAGGCGCAGCGCCAGCGGATCGGCAAGCCCGATGTCCTCGACTGCCATGCGCACGACTCGCCGGCCGATGTAGAGCGGATCGGCGCCGCCATCGAGCATGCGCACCATCCAGTAGAGCGATGCATCGGCATCCGAGCCGCGCACCGCCTTGTGCAGCGCCGAGATCTGGTCGTAGAACTGCTCGCCGCCCTTGTCGAAGCGGCGGAGGTTCTTGGCGAGCGTCTGCTCGACGAACGCACCATCGATCGGCGTGTGTCCCGTGTTCTTGAGTATCTCCACCGCATTGAGCAGCCGCCTAGCGTCACCATCGGCGAATCCAACCAGCCTCGCGCGCGCGCTTTCGTCCATGGGCAGGCCGGTACGGTCGAGCAGCGTGGCGAGATCCTTTTCGCTCAGCGGCTCGAGCACGTAAACCGCAGCGCGGGACAGCAGCGCGCTATTCACCTCGAACGAAGGGTTCTCGGTCGTCGCCCCGACGAAGGTGATGAGCCCCTGCTCCACGAACGGCAGGAAAGCATCCTGCTGTGCCTTGTTGAAGCGATGCACCTCGTCGACGAAAAGGATGGTGCGCCGGCCGAACTGCTCGAGCCGCGCCTGGGCGGCAGCGACGGCCTCGCGAATGTCTTTCACGCCGGAGAAGACTGCGGACAGCGCGACGAACTCCGCGTTGAACGCCTTCGCCATCAGCCGCGCGATGGTGGTCTTGCCGGAGCCCGGCGGGCCCCAGAGGATCATCGAATGCGGCCGTCCGGTCTCGAACGCGAGGCGCAGCGGCTTGCCCGGTCCGAGTAGATGCTGCTGGCCGACAACCTCGTCGAGCGACTTCGGACGCAGCGCGTCGGCGAGCGGCGCGACGGGCTCAGCCTTGCCGAAGAGATCGGCGGTCATCGCGAACCAAAATCAGGGACGTACCACGTTTTCCCGCGCGCGGCCGAGTACGCAAAGAAAAACGTGGTACGTCCCTGATTTCGGGTTTCACTTGTCGCCCAGGACGTCGGCGCCTTTGGGAGGATCGAATCGAAATTCGCTCGGGCTAACCTGCGGGTTGCGCACGAGCTTGGAGAAACGGAGCACCGTGGTTTGCCCGAAGTTGTCGGTGAGCTCCATCGCCGAGAGGTTTTCCTTGTCGAAGCCCATGCGCACGCGCTCAAACCCTGCCTCGCGATCGCGCGGCTTGGCGTCGATCCACTCGAGGCCATCCTTCGCGCCGGCGTCGCTTAACTCGAAGGATTTCTCGACATCGGCGCCGCCGGAGAGGAGGGCCGCAGGCGTCGAGCCGAGCGCTGCAGTGAGCTTGCGAACGGTCACCTGGTTCAGCTGCCGGTCGTAGATCCAGACGCGCTGTCCATCGCCGACGATCACCTGGTCGGCCGGCTTGTCGTAGACCCAGCGGAAGCGCCCGGGGCGCTGGAAGACGAAGCTGCCGCGCGACTCCTGCGTGAGCTTGCCGTCGCGGTCGTAGACCTTC
>JAFARH010000376.1 GCA_019245555.1 Betaproteobacteria bacterium | reverse complement strand
ATGACCCCAGGCGCGAGCAACTCGTCTTCCAGCATGTCGCCCGGACGCAGCTCTTCGACCGTCGCATAGGTGTTGCGCGCTGCATGCGCGATGGTGGCGAGCTCGCGCCGCCGTCCCACCCAGACATTTCCGGCTTCGTCGCCCCAGCGAGCGTGGAAGAGCGCGACGTCGGGCACGATCGCGGAAACAAAAAGGATCGGATCCTTGCCCGTTGCGAATGGATTGTTCTCGACGCGCCAGTCGCTTCGCTGCTTCGTCAGATCGGAACCGATCACGCCTCGCAGCGGCATGAATGGCACGCCCTTCTCCGTCGCCTGCAGCGCAGTGTGCACCGCGGGACACGTGTAGTCGACGACTTTGATCTCGCCGCGCTCGACCGCTTCGCTGAAGCGCGGCGCGAGACCGGCTTCGCCGAGCGACACGGCGCTCGAATGCACTTCGGCGACGCAGCCCGCACCGATGAGCAGATCTGCGGATAGCCCGAGGACCGGCACGCCCAGCAGCTTGAGGTTCTTCGCGCGCCGACGAATCAGCGCGCGCACGGCGTCCATGGCCGGCAACGAGTAATCGGGAGAAAGCGCGAGCAGCGCGCCGTCGGGAATGTGCTCGACGAGCGTGTCGACAGGCATTACTGGCTGGTGCCACCCACGGTGAGCCCGTCGATCTTAAGCGTGGGCTGTCCGACACCGACGGGCACGCTCTGCCCCTCTTTGCCGCAAGTGCCGATGCCGGTATCGAGCGCGAGATCGTTGCCGATCATGCTGACGCGGGTGAGCGCGTCGGGGCCGTTGCCGATGAGCGTGGCGCCTTTCACCGGAGTCGTCACTTTGCCGTCTTCGATGAGATAGGCCTCGGCCGCCGAGAAGACGAACTTGCCGTTAGTGATGTCGACCTGGCCGCCGCCGAAGTTCGTAGCATAGAGCCCTTTTTTCACGCTGCGAATGATTTCCTGCGGGTCGTGCGGGCCAGCCAACATATATGTATTGGTCATGCGCGGCATGGTCAGGTGTGCGAAGGACTCGCGGCGCGCATTGCCGGTGAGCGGCATCTTCATGAGCCGCGCATTCAGGCTGTCCTGCAGGTACCCGCGCAGCACACCATCCTCGATCAGCACGTTGCGCTGCGTCGGCGTGCCTTCATCGTCGACCGTGAGCGAGCCGCGCCGACCGGGCATGGTGCCGTCGTCGACGACAGTGACGCCGGGCGAAGCCACGCGCTGGCCGAGGCGGCCAGAAAATGCGGAGCTGCCTTTGCGGTTGAAGTCGCCCTCGAGGCCGTGACCGACGGCTTCATGCAGTAGCACGCCGGGCCAGCCCGGGCCCAGGACGACTGTCATGGTGCCGGCGGGCGCGGGGCGGGCTTCGAGGTTGGTGAGCGCTTGAGAAACGGCCTGCTCGGCGTACTGGTCGAGCACGGCATCGGTGAAGTGCGAATAGTCGGTGCGTCCGCCGCCACCCGCGCTGCCGCTCTCGCGGCGGCCATTCTGCTCGGCGATCACTTGCACCGAGAGGCGTACGAGCGGGCGCACGTCGGCGGCAATTTCGCCGTCAGAGCGCGCGATCAGCACCACTTCGTATTCCCCGCCGAGGCTCGCCATCACCTGCACGATGCGTGGGTCGCGCGCGCGGCATTTGCGCTCGATCCGTTCCAGCAGCGCAACCTTCTCCGTCGAAGGGAGCGAAGCGATGGGATCGATTGCGCCATAGAGGGGGACCGGCATCCGGCGCGAGCCCGCTTTCACCACGCGCGCTTGTCCGGCTGAGGCGATGGCGCGCGTTGCCTTCGCCGCATCCTGGAGCGCGTCAAAGCTGATCTCGTCGGAATAGGCGAAGGCCGTTTTCTCGCCCGACACGGCGCGCACACCGACACCTTGCTCGATGTTGAAGCTGCCGGACTTGACGATGCCTTCCTCGAGGCTCCAGCCCTCGGAGCGCGCGTACTGGAAGTAGAGGTCGGCGTAATCGACCTTGCGCGCGGCGAGCGTGCCGAAGACCTGCTGGATTTTTCCCGTTTCCAGGTCGAACGGCGTGAGCAATGTCGTCTTGGCGGTATCGAGGATCAATGCATTCTCCGGTTGGC
>JAFARH010000359.1 GCA_019245555.1 Betaproteobacteria bacterium | reverse complement strand
CCGTGCTTCGCCAGGTGGTTCCTCAGCGCCTGGCTGGGCGCAAGATCCTCGAGATCGCTTGCGGTACCGGCTACTGGACCGCGCTCGTTGCTCCGCTTGCGCTGAGCATCGTGGCGACCGACATGGCCGATGAACCGATGGCAATCGCGAAGTCGAAGCCATACCCAGCGAATCGCGTGCGCTTCGAAAAGGCGGACGCCTACGATCTCTCCGACGCGCTCGGCCGCTTCGACGGGGCGCTGGCGATGTTCTGGTGGTCGCACATTCCGCTCAAGCAGATCGGCCGATTCCTCACGTCCCTGCATCGCCGCCTCGAGTCCGGCGCTCGCGTCGTGCTGTTCGACAACCTCTACATCGATGGCTCGAGCACGCCGGTTGCCGAGCGCGACGCCGAGGGCAACACCTATCAGCTGCGCCCGCTTGCCGATGGCAGCCAGAACCGGGTACTGAAGAATTTCCCGACCGAGAGCGAACTGCGTGCTGTGCTCTCACCCCATGCAGAGCGCTTCTCCTACCGGGCACTCGAGTACTACTGGCTTGTGGAGTACGACCTCAAGTGAAGGTAGTGCTCGCGTCCGGCAACCCGGGCAAGGTGCGTGAGATCCAGGCGATTGCCGGAGCAGGATTCGAGCTGGTGCTGCAGTCATCGCTCGACATCACCGAGGCGCCCGAGCCGCATTCCACCTTTGTCGAGAACGCGCTCAGCAAGGCGCGCCACGCGAGCCGCGCGGCGCATCTTCCCGCGCTTGCCGATGATTCCGGACTCTGCGTCGACGCGCTCGGCGGCGAGCCCGGCGTGAACTCCGCCTATTACGCCGGACATAAAGGAAACCGGGACGAGCGCGACGCTCGCAATAACGCCCGGCTCCTCGCGGAACTGGAGGACGATCGGCGTGCCTACTACTGCTGTGTCATGGTTCTCGTCCGCCACCCCGAGGACCCGCGGCCGCTGATTGCCGAAGGCCTCTGGTACGGCGAGATCGCGCGCTCGGCGCGCGGGACGAACGGCTTCGGCTACGACCCGCTATTCCTCCTGCCGAACGGAAAAACCGCTGCCGAGCTCGCGTCGGAGGAAAAGAATCGCATCAGCCACCGCGCAGCCGCGCTGCGAAAGCTTCTGGAGCTCGTGCATGCCGCAGATCGCCATTGAGCGGCCAGGCCAGGTGGTGCTGACGGCACTGCCGCCGCTCGCGCTCTATGCGCATATTCCGTGGTGCGTGCGCAAATGCCCGTACTGCGATTTCAACTCGCACGAGCGCACCGGCGATCTGCCCGAGCGCGAATACGTCGCGAAGCTCATCGCCGATCTCGAAGCGCTGCTTCCGTCGGTGTGGGGACGCCGCGTCGTGAGCATCTTCATCGGCGGCGGCACGCCGAGCCTCTTCTCGCCGGAGGCCATCGATGCGCTTCTCTCCGGCATGCGGGCGCGCGTCGCGGTCGACCCAATGGCCGAGATCACGCTCGAGGCGAACCCGGGCACGGTCGAAGCGGCACGCTTCCGCGGTTTTCGCGCGGCGGGCGTGAACCGGATTTCTGTCGGCGTGCAGAGCTTCGATGACCGCATGCTCATCGCGCTCGAACGGATCCACTCAGCGCAGGAGGCAAAGAGGGGCGTCGAAGCGGCGCTCGCGAGCTTCGACAACGTGAACCTCGACCTGATGTACGGGCTGCCCGACCAGACGATCGAGATGGCGCAGTCGGATATTCGCGCGGGGCTGGCTATCGGCGTGCCGCACATCTCGGCGTATCAGCTCACGATCGAGCCCAACACCGCGTTCTATAGCCGGCCGCCGACGCTTCCCGATCACGATGCATCCGCCGATATGCAGATCGCCGTCGAGGAAGCGCTCGCCGGGGCGGGGTACGAGCGCTATGAGACGTCCGCCTTCGCGCGTCCCGGCCACCGCTGCAAGCACAACCTGAACTACTGGGAATTCGGCGACTATCTCGGCATTGGCGCTGGCGCCCACGGCAAAGTGAGCTTCCCCGATCGCGTGACGCGCCATGAGCGCATCAAGCAGCCGCGCGACTACATGAGCGCGTCCAATACTCTCGCCCGGGAGGGCACCGTTGCAGCGAAAGAACTTCCGTTCGAGTTCATGCTCAATGCGCTGCGCCTCGTCGATGGATTTCCGCTTGCGCTTTTCCAGGAGCGGACCGGCTTGCCGCTCTCCAGAGTGGAACCCCAACTGAAGGAAGCCGAGCAGAAAGGGCTCATCAAGCGGGATTGGCAACGCGTGCGCCCGACCGAGCGCGGGCGGCTATTTCTCAACGAACTACTGGCTATGTTCGTCGGCGGAAGTGCAGGTCGCGGATCGGGTGTCCGAGTTTCCGACCCCGCGACTCGAATTTCGTAGACGGCCGCGCCGCAAAACCCGTATGCGCGGGCTCTAGAAGAGGCTCGGCACCGAACACCGCTGCCATCTGCTCGGCGTAGTCCGGCCAGTCGGTCGCGGCGTGGAGGCTGCCTCCCGGGATGAGCTTGCGCGCCATAAGAGCGGCGAACGCTGGCTGCACGAGACGCCGCTTGTGGTGGCGCTTCTTCGGCCAGGGATCCGGAAAGAAGAGGTGGATCGCGGTCAGGCTCGCGTCGTCGACCATCTGCTCGAGCACTTCTACCGCGTCGTGGCGCATGACGCGCACATTAGTAAGGCGTTCCTTGTCGACGGCGTTCAGCAGGCTGCCGATGCCGGGGCCGTGGACTTCGACGGCGACGAAGTCGGCCTCGGGGTGGTCCTTCGCGATGGCGATGGTCGTCTCGCCCATGCCGGAGCCGATCTCGAGGACGAGCGGTGCATAGCGCGATGACTTGAGCTTGGCGCTGGAGAAAGGGATGCCGTACTTCGGAAGCAGTTCGTCCAGCGCACGCTTCTGCGCCGGCGTCGTCCGGCCTTGCCGCAAAACGAAACTGCGAATAGGCCGGTTCAAGCGGCCCTGGACGAGATCTTCCCTTCGGTCGGCGAGCTCGGTGCCGCCGAGTAGAGCTTCTTCGCCATGCGCCCGGCGAGGAACGCTTCGCGTCCGGCTTCAACCGCCTTTTTCATTGCCTTCGCCATCAGCACCGGGTTCTTCGCCGCCGCGACCGCGGTGTTCATCAGCACGCCGTCGCAGCCGAGCTCCATCGCCACGGCCGCATCGGACGCGGTGCCGACGCCGGCATCGACGATCACCGGCAGCTTTACCTTGTCGATCACGAGCTGCAGGTTCCATGGATTGAGAATGCCCATGCCCGAGCCGATGAGCGAAGCGAGCGGCATGATGGCGACGCAGCCGATGGCTTCCAGCATCTGCGCCTGGATCGGATCGTCGGAGCAGTACACCATGACCTTGAAGCCTTCCTTCACCAGCGTCTCCGCCGCCTGCAGCGTCTCCGGCATGTTCGGGTAGAGCGTGTGCGGATCGCCGAGCACTTCGAGCTTCACCAGGTCGTGCCCGTCGAGCAGCTCGCGTGCGAGGCGCAGCGTGCGCACTGCGTCTTGAGCGTTGTAGCAACCGGCGGTGTTCGGCAGGTAAGTGAACTTCGATGCCGGCAAGAATTCGAGCAGGCTCGGCTCGTTTCTGTTTTGTCCGATGTTCGTGCGGCGGATAGCCACCGTCACGATCTGAGCGCCGGATGCTTCGATCGCTTCGCGTGTCTGCGCGAAGTCCTTGTACTTGCCCGTGCCGATCAATAGACGCGAGCTGTACGTCTTGCCTGCGATTAGGAGGCCGTCGCTCATCCGCCACCTACCGCAACCACGATCTCGAGCTCATCGCCGTCGGCGATCAGCGTGTTTGCGTGCGCGCTCTTCGGCACGATCTCGCCATTCTTCTCGACCGCGACCTTCTTTCCCGCCATCGCCAGCTGCTCGAGCAACACGGTGAGGTTCACAGGTCGGTCGAAGCGCTGCGTGGCGCCGTTCACGGTGACTTGAATCATGGCTGAATGATACCGCGCGCTACGGCCTCGGATGAGCGCGAAAAAACTCCCACAGGACCTGCGTGGTATCGATGTTGCGGGATGAAACGCCGAGCGCCCGCTGGATCGCTCGTTCGGCGAAAGGACGCGCCTCGTGGCCATGCCAGCGATGGCCGCCGCCGGCGATCTCGTACCAGACGACCGCGGTTCCGGCGCGGCAGTTGGAATAGCTGCGTCTCGATACGCTCGTGCCGTCATTCGCGCTCGATGACAGCTGCTCGGTCACGGCGCTGCTGCAACCCTCAAGCGAGGCGAAGAAGTCCTGCGTAGCACGCGCGCCTTCCACGCGCCCACCGTGGCCAAGGTGCTTCTCGCCGCCTTCCTCGCCGCCTGCGAATGGAATCAGGGGATCCGCAACACCGGCGATGCCGACAATCGAGATCGGAAACGCAGGCTTGCAGCGCGGCTTCAGCTCCGTGGCGAGCGCGCCTATCACCGGGCCCACCGCGGCGAACGTATCGGCCATCTCGCAGGCGAGTCGCAGGACGAAGATGCCGCCATTCGAGGGGCCAGTCGCATAGATTCTTCGCGTATCGATGGGATACCGTCTTTGGATGTCGGCGATAACGGCGCCGGTGAAACCGACGTCGTCGATGCTCGTCTTTGCTGCCGGCGTACTGCCGCGTCCGTCGTTCCAGCTCTTATCGATCCCAGCCGGGTAAGCGACGATGAAGTGCTCGCGCTCGGCGAGGAGGCTGAAGCCGCTGATAGTTTCCATGTTCTGCGGCGTGTCGGATCCGCCGTGAAACACCAGCACCAGCGGCAGCGGCGACGAGGCCGCCGGCGCGTGCAGCAGATACGTGCGCTCGCGGTTCTGGTGCGTGACGGCGATGGATTGCCCATGCGACGCGGAGAGGCCGCTCGCGAGCAGGAAAGCGCAGAAGAGGTGCGTTACGCGCATTGCCGTAGCGCCGAAGCTTACTGTGTAAAATCGCTGCGCACGCGGGTGTAGTTCAATGGCAGAACGGCAGCTTCCCAAGCTGCATACGAGGGTTCGATTCCCTTCACCCGCTCCAGTCGAACTTACTTCACCGTCTCCACGAGCGCGAGCAATCCTCGCAGCAGCGCGGTCGGCGACGGTGGGCAGCCCGGAATGTGCAGATCGACGGGCAGCACTGCAGACACGCCGCCAGCGACGACCGGGCTCCCAGCGAAAACGCCACCATTGCGCGCGCAATCTCCGACCGCCACGACCCATTTCGGGTCCGGCGTCGCCTCGTGCGTGCGCTCGAGCGCTTCGCGCATGTTGGCGGTCACAGGTCCGGTGACGAGCAGCACATCGGCATGGCGCGGCGACGCGACGAAACGCAGCCCGAAGCGTTCGAGGTCGTAGACGATGTTGTTGAGCGCGTGGATCTCGAGCTCGCAACCGTTGCACGAGCCGGCATCGACTTCGCGGATCGACAGCGTGCGGCCAAGACGAACACGCGCTGCCTGGTCGACTCGCCCGGCCAGTTCTTTCAGCGCAGCGTCATCGGCACCCGGTGACGATTCGGTGAACGGACCCTGGGCCACGTTCTTGAGGAGGATGCGGCGCATGCCTAGAGGTCGTGGCCCGAATAGGAGCAGTTGAACGACTTATTGCAGAGCGGGAAATCGGCCACGATATTTCCCTCGATGGCGGCTTCGAGGAGCGGCCACTGGAACCAGGACGGATCGCGCAGATGAGCGCGCTCGACGCCGCCGTCCGCCCCGGTTCTCACCCAGGCGAACACGTCACCGCGAAATGCTTCCACTCGAGCACTGCCCTCGCCGGAACCGTTTGGAACGGCAGTCGAGGTGGCGCCGGGAGGCAGGCGCCGCAGAATTTGCTCGACAAGCGACAGGCTCTGCTCGACTTCCTGGATACGGATCCACACACGCGCATTTACGTCGCCGGCATGTACCACCGGGACCTGGAAATCGAGCTCGTCATAGGGCGCGTAGCCGGGGTCGCGGCGCGCATCGAACGACCGACCCGAGGCGCGTCCGACATAGCCTCCTGCTCCGAACTGGCGTGCCAGCGATTCGGACAGTATGCCGGTCCCCACGGTGCGGTCCTTGAGCGACGCCGTGTTCTCGTAGACGTCGACGAGACGCGGGAATTGACTGCGGGCCATGGCAATCAGCGCTCTCACGCCCTCGATGCCTTCGGCTGGAAGATCGCTGCGTACGCCGCCGGGCACGACAGCGTCCATCATCAGGCGTTGGCCAGTGCAGGCTTGCGCAGCGCGCAGCACTTTCTCGCGGAGAAAACCGAAGCTCGCATGCATGATGGTGAACGAGGCGTCGTTGCATACGGCGCCGATGTCGCCGAAGTGGTTCGCCAGGCGCTCGAGCTCGGCAAAGAGCGCGCGCAGCCATACCGCGCGCGGCGGCACCTGAACGGCGGACGCCATTTCGATGGCTTGCGAAAACGCGAGCGCGTAGGCGACGGTGCTATCGCCTGAAACACGTCCGGCGAGGCGCGCAGCACGATCCAATCCGGCGCCCGCCATCAGCGCGTCAATGCCTTTGTGCGCGTAACCGAGTCGCTGCTCGAGCCGCACGACGGCCTCGCCATTGGCAGTGAACCGGAAATGACCCGGTTCGATGATCCCGGCGTGCACCGGACCGACGGCGATTTGATGGAGGCTTTCGCCCTCTGCCGGCAGGAACGGATATGTGCCGCCATGGCTAAGCCATGGACGTCGATCGGCCGCGTCGTGCGCATCAAGGCCAAAAAGATCGCGCATTGCGCGTTCGAGGCGAATCGCCGGCGCGTGCAGGCGGCCGATCGAAGGCAGCCGGTTGGCGGTGCAGGGCAAGTGAAACAGGCGTAATTCGGACGACTCCGCGACCGCCATATGAGCGAGACCGGGCTCACCCCACAGGCTCACAAGGTGTGCGTCTCCCGCGCGCAGGCGTTCACCCGCAGCGATCCAGGCTTGTGCATCCACGGTTGTCGAATTCCAGGTCATCAGCTAAGAAGCGCCGCCACGTATTGGAACCACGCTACAAGTGCCGGAGGCAGCCAGATGCCGGCCGCGAACACAAGCGCGAGGTGCATGCCTATTGGGAGATACGACGCCTTGGAGGGATTGCTACGACCATCCGGATCGCCGAACGCGAGCCCGTTGAGGCGGAGCAAAAGCGCGCCGAGCCCGATGAGGAGGCTCACGCCGAGCACGATGGCGAGGACTGGGGCTCGTGCGAAGGTCGATGTGATGATCAGGAACTCGGTCATGAAGAGTCCCATCGGCGGCAAACCCGCTATCGCCAAAACGCCGAGGCCCAAGCTCCAACCGAGCGTCGGATGCGACACGGTGAGGCCGCGAATATCGGCCATGCGCTGCGTGCCTTTGACCTGCGCGATATGACCGACGCAAAAGAATATCGCTGATTTGGTGAGGCTGTGGAGCGCCATGTGCAGCAGGCCGGCGAAGTTTGCGAGCGGGCCGCCCATGCCGAATGCAAACGTGATGATCCCCATGTGCTCGATCGACGAGTACGCGAAAAGGCGCTTGATGTCCTGCCGGCGATAAAGCATCAGCGCTGCGAACACTACGGACGCGAGCCCGAGGGTGACCATCAGGGGACCGGGGGCAAGCGCAGCAGGATTGGCGGACATGATGCTCTTGAACCGGAGTACCGCGAAAAGCGCCACGTTTAGGAGCAAACCTGAAAGCACAGCGGAAATCGGCGTCGGACCTTCGGCGTGCGCATCGGGTAGCCAGGCATGCAGCGGTACGAGCCCGACCTTCGTGCCGTAGCCGAGCAGGAGGAAGACGAATGCGAGATTGAGGAACGCCGGATCGAAGCCGGAGGCGTTGGCCACGAGCACGTCCCACGCCATGGCGTCCAGGCCCTCGCCCACGACCGCTCGCGCGGCGAGATAGACGAGGATCGTGCCGAAGAGCGCGAGCGCAATGCCGACGCTGCCGAGCAGGAAGTACTTCCATGCCGCCTCGAGCGCCGCAGGCGTGCGGTAGATCCCGACCATTACCACGGTGGTCAGCGTGGCAAGCTCCACTGCAACCCACATCAAACCAATGTTGTTCGATAGGAGGGCGAGATTCATGCCGAACATCAGCATCTGATACATCGCGTGATAGAAGCGCAGAAACGCGTGCGTCAGGTGCCCGGTGTCGAGCTCGTGCGCAATGTAGCTCGCGCTGAACACGCTGGTGGTAAATGCGACGAGCGTGCTGATGATCACGAATACCGCGTTCAGATCGTCCACGATCAGGAAAGGACCGGACGCCGGGCGCTCGAGCAAGAGCGCGAGCGCACAGCAGAAGGTCAGGAACGAGATGAAGACGTTGAGCCACGCTCCTTTGCGGTCATCGGCGACGAGCGCGAGCACGCCTGCACCGAGGGCTGGTATGACAAGGATGGCCGCGAGGACGAGTTCGCCGCTCAAGTTCATGGCTGCTCCCCGCGATGCTCGTGCAGCAGGTGGATGTCCACGGTCTCGAAGCGCTCCCGGATGCGGAACAGGAAGATGCCGATGACAATCAGGGCAACGAGGATTGAGAAGGCCACGCTGATTTCCACGACGAGGGGCATGCCTTTCGCGCCTGTGGCGGCGAGGATCAGGCCGTTCTCGATCGACATGAAGCCGATCACCTGGCTGACGGCGTTGCGCCTTGAAATCATCATCAGGAGTCCAAGGAGGATCACCGACAACGCGAATGCAAGGTCTTCGCGGGCGAGGGTCCCCGCCTGCGCGGTGATCGGCAGCATGACCATGATGGACAGGGCGATCAGTCCGATGCCGGCGAGCATCGTCAGGCCCACGCCAACGACGGGCTCGATCGTGCGGTGGATGCCGAGGCGCACAATCATCCGATGCAAGACGACCGGAATGACGATCGCCTTGATGCCAAGGGCGATCGCTGCGGTGATGTAGAGGTGCGGGGCCTGCTGGATGTAGGCCTGCCATGCCACTGAGAAGGACACGACAAGTGCATGCAAGGCAAAGGTGTTCACTAGCCCGGTCATGCGGTCCTGGTAGAGGAGCATGAAGCTCACGAGCACGAGACTGCCAGCGAAGAGGTGCGCGACGTCGAAGGCGAGCGGGGTGATCATGCGATGCGCGACACGAAAAGGAGCAGCGTGGCGAGCACGCCGAGCATGAGAGCCGAGCCGAGGAAATCGGAATAGCGGAACACGCGCATCTTCGCGATAGCGGTCTCGAACAGCGCGAGCAGCAGGCCCGCGACCGCCAGTTTGACGACGTACACAGCGAGGCCGACGAGGTACGCCTCGAGCCCTTGTCCGGCCACGGCGATGCCCCATGGCGCGAAGACACAACCGATGATCGAGATATAGAGCAGCAGCTTCACGAACGATGCCAGCTCGATGAGCGCGAGATGTCGTCCGGAGTACTCGATGATCATCGCCTCGTGCACCATCGTGAGCTCGAGGTGCGTTGCCGGATTGTCGACGGGAATGCGGGCGTTTTCTGCGATAGCCACCATGATCAGCGCGACGAGGGCCATGGCGAGCGACACGCGCAAGCCGACGCCTGGCCCCTGCATGAAAGCCGCGATCGACGAGAGCTGAGTCGAGCCCGCCAGGAGCGAGAGCGTGAAGACCACCATCACCATGGCGGGCTCAGCGAGCGACGCGATCATCATCTCGCGGCTGGAGCCGATGCCGCCGAAGCTCGTGCCGACGTCCAGTCCCGCGAGCGCCAGCATGAACCTTGCCGACGCAAGAAGCGCCACGATGGCGATCATGTCGGCCGCGTAATTGAAGAGAAGTCCGGTGGCGAACGTCGGCACCAGCGCAGCGGCCACCCAGGTCGCCGCAAACACGATGTAAGGGGCCGCCCGGAAGAGCCACGACGCCGAATCCGCAAGCACGACCTCCTTGCGAATGAGCCGCAACAGGTCGCGATAGGGCTGCAGCAGGGGCGGACCGCGTCGCCCGACAAGGCGTGCCTTCAGCGTGCGCACGTAACCGGCGAGCAGCGGCGCCAGGCCGAGCACGACCAGCATCTCGCAGAACTGCACGAACAGGTCGGCCATCATTGCCATATGGCGAGGACCATGAGCAGCACGACGAGGGCGCTGAAGACGAGCGTCAGGTAACCGCGGATCGTGAGGAACTGCAGCGCATTCACCCGCTCGGCGCAATACGCGACCGCGCGTGCCATCGGCGCATAGATCACGTCCCACGGCAGGTCGCGCAAGCGCACCTGCAGTCGCGCCGGCGATGCATCGCCTGGCGGCGGCATCTGCACCTCTTCATGCGCCCGGAAGAGCACGCTGCCGAAGACGCGGCGAATCGGCTGCGAAAAGCTGCCAGGCGAGTACTGCGTGGCTGGACTTGAATCCGGAAAGCCGCAATCCCATGGCGCGGAGCGCCGCACGGCCGCCGAGGCCCAGCGATGGATCGCCTCAGCGGCAAGGCTCGCCGACAGCACGATGAAGAAGAAGACGAGCAGTCCGTTATAGGAACTGCGGCTCTGTGCGATCGGCACGATCGTGAGCCAGTCAAGCTGCTCCTGACGGGGCAGGCTTGCCCCGGTCATCGCTTCGATCACGGGGCCGAGCGCATCGATGAAGTAGCCGGGCAGGATGCCCGCCACCAGGCAGAGGGCCGCGAGGATGAACATGCCCGCGATCGACCATCGGTCGGTGTCTGCTGCTTCTCGAGCGATGTCGCTTCGCGGCCGGCCGAGGAATGTGAAGCCGAATGCCTTCACGAAGCATGCGCCCGCGAGGGCCGCAGCGAGCGCGAGCAGCGCGCCCACCGCCGGGACCAGGAACTTGAGCAGCCATTGCGGCAGGGTCGGACTGAGCAAAATCGCCTGGAACGTGAGCCATTCGGATACGAAGCCGTTGAAAGGCGGCAGCGCCGAAATCGCCGCCGACCCGATGAGGAATGCGAACGCCGTGCGCGGCATGCGATGGATCAGGCCGCCCAGCCGGTCCATGTCGCGCTCGCCGGTGCTCGAAAGCACGGCGCCTGCGCCAAAGAAGAGCAGGCTCTTGAAGAGGGAATGGTTGAAGACGTGAAGCAGTGCGGCGGTGAATGCGAGGGCCGCGGCGGCCTGCATCTCGTTTGCCTCGAAGGCGAGCGCAAGGCCGAGGCCGACAAAGATGATGCCGATGTTCTCCACTGTGCTGTAGGCGAGGAGGCGCTTAAGGTCGTTTTGCAGCAGCGCATACAAGACGCCCATGACTGCGGTGATGCCGCCGATGAATGGCACGACTGCGCCCCACCACCAGGTCGGCGGCCCGAGCAGGTCGAAGACGATGCGGACGAAGCCGTACACGGCAACCTTGGTCATGACGCCGCTCATGAGCGCCGAGACGTGCGTCGGCGCCGCGGGGTGAGCGAGAGGCAGCCAGACGTGCAAGGGCACCAGTCCAGCTTTTGAGCCGGCGCCGATCAGGGCGAGGACAAGCACCACCGCCGAGACGGCTGCCGCCGGCGGCATTTGCCGGATCGCGGCGAAGTCATAGGCGCCCGAAGGGCCTGCCAGTAGTCCGAAGGCGAGCAGCAGCGCGAGGGTGCCGAAGCTCGCCATGAGGAGATAGAGATAACCTGCGGCCGCATTCCCGGCGCGCCGGTGATGCGCCATGACGAGCGCCCAGGACGAAAGCGACATGAATTCCCAGGCGAAGAGGAACGTGAAGGCGTCTGCGGCCAAGAGGACCGCATTCATGCCGGCGAGGAACGCGGGAAAAAAAGGCAGGACCCGTCCGGGCGTCTCCTCGTGGCGTCCGTAGCCGAGCGCGAAAAGGCTCGCCATTGCGCCGCCGACATTGATGACCAGCAGGAAGAACGCGGAGAGCGCATCGACCTTGAAATGCGTCCCGAGCCAAGGCAGGCCGAGCGGCAGGGAAATCACGCCGTTCAGTGAGGCCGGCGAAAGTAGGGCTCGTGCAGAAATCGTCAGCGCTGCGGCGGTGATCGCCAGGGACGCGGCGTACACCGCCGCCGACGCCATCGGGCGGCGGTGAAGCAGGAGCCCTGCGGCGCCGGTCGCGAGCAGCGCGGCGACGCACCAGAGGAGCAATTCCGCCGTCACGTCGCCTTTCTCTTCAAGCGGATGCCGCGTCCGCCGGTTTCGCTGGTCGTGCCCTCGTTGATGAGCTCGATCCCCAGGCGATCGAGCGCTGCGATCAGCTTCATGAGGGATTCCACGTTGCCGCGGATCACGCCATCACTCGCTTCCATCCGCTGGATCGTCGGCAGCGACAGGCGCGACGCCTTGGCGAGAGCGCGCTGGTCGATGCCGGCCAGGGCGCGGGCCGCCCGTAGCTGTCGGGAAGTAATCATGGCTTAGGCCTTATTTAATCGATCCAATACGGCAGAGATGATGTATGGTACATCACTACTGATGTAACGGGCAACGGGCGCATAATAAGCCCATGCCCTATTCGGTCGAAGGCAAGCTCGTCGTCGCGATCTCGTCGCGGGCTCTCTTCGACTTCGAGGAAGAGAACCGGGTCTTCGAGAAGGACGGCGAGCAGGCCTACATAGCGCTGCAGTACGGTCGGCTCGACGTGCCCGCCCGCCAAGGTGTCGCCTTTCCGCTGGTGAAGAAGCTCCTCGCATTCAACACGGCGCAGGCGCAGCGGGTCGAAGTGGTGATGCTCTCGAAGAACGACCCGGTCTCCGGCCTGCGCATCTTCCGATCGGCCAAGCTCGCCGGGCTTGCCATCGAGCGCGGCGTGTTCACGCGCGGTCGATCGCCCTATCAGTACCTGGACGCGCTGAAGGCCAACCTCTTCCTGTCCGCGAATGAGGCGGACGTCATGGGCGCGCTGGCCGCCAAGTGCCCAGCGGCGCGCGTCTATCCGGAGTCGGCGCAGGCTGCGAGCCGGCACGCCGACGAGCTGCGCATCGCCTTCGATGGCGATGCCGTGCTCTTCTCCGATGAAGCGGAGCGCGTCTTCCAGCGTGAGGGGCTTGATGCGTTCACCAAGCACGAGACGGCGAATGCGCTACAGCCGCTGCCGCCCGGTCCCTTCAAACCACTATTGGAGGCGCTGCATCGTCTTCAGAGCGAGAAAGAGGCTCCAGTGAAGGTCCGCACGGCGCTCGTCACTGCGCGAAGTGCGCCGGCTCATGAGCGCGCTGTGCGTACGCTTATGGAATGGAACATCGCCGTCGACGAGCTCATGTTCCTCGGCGGGCTCGACAAGGGCGAGTTCCTCAAGGCCTTCGAGCCGGATTTCTATTTCGACGATCAGCGCGGCCACGTGGATTCGGCCCGCCAGCATGTTCCCGCCGGGCATGTACCTTTCGGAGTCGCAAATCTGCGCTAGCTGCTAGAAAAGCGGGCCGCTGCGGTGCCAGTGGGACGGAACTTTGGACTCGACCTAGTTGACACCACAAACATAGGTTCGG
>JAFARH010000262.1 GCA_019245555.1 Betaproteobacteria bacterium | reverse complement strand
CTCAGTTGCCCGGCTTCCCGGAAGAAGCCAAGCCCAAGCTGCCGCCGGTGGCTGACGGCAAGGCTCGCGCGGTGTCCTCGGGCATGTCCGACGAGGACGACGCCGAGCAGGCGCCGCGCCCGGAATAGCTGCCCGCCGAATTCCAAGTACGCACGTCGGCAGCCTGATCCGGCCGTCGGGGTTGCTCGAGTTCGTCCGCGCGCGGCAAAAGCGCGAGCCCTACGACGAGCAGGCGTACCAGCGCTGCCTCGCTGAATCGGTGAAAGACGTGGTGCGCCGCCAGGCCGAAGCGGGCATCGATATTCCCAGCGACGGTGAATTCGGCAAGGCCATCAGCTGGTCGCAGTACGCGCTCGAGCGCCTGTCGGGCTTCGAGCGCCGGCCCGCGCCCGCGGGCGGCAATCCTTTTTCGCGCGGTGCCGATCGCGCGCGCTTTGCGGAGTTCTACGCGGAGCTTGATCGCGCCGATGGCCCGCCTGCGACGGCAGGCGCGACCGGCGTGCTTGCGGTGTGCACCGGCCCGATCGAATACACCGGCCAGGCGGAGCTGCAGCGCGACATCACCAACTTCAAGGCGGCGCTCGCGGCCGCGGGGGTAAAGCAAGGATTCCTGCCAGTCGCAGCGCCGGCGAGTGTGATTCCCGATCGCAAGAACGAGTACTACAAGACCGACGAAGATTGTATCCGCGCGATCGGCAAGGCGATGCGCACCGAGTACAAGGCGATCGTTGATGCAGGCCTCTACGTGCAACTCGACGATGCGCGCTTCGCCGTCACCTACGATCGGATGGTGCCGCCCGCAAGCCTCGCGGACTACCGGCGCTGGGTCGAGATGCATGTCGATGTGCTCAACGAAGCGCTCGCGGGAATTCCCGAGGAGCGGGTGCGATATCACGTCTGCTGGGGCAGTTGGCCCGGTCCGCACACGACGGATGTGCCGCTCAAGGACGTGGTCGATCTCATTCTCAAAGTAACCGCGGGCACCTATCTCATCGAGGGCGCGAACCCGCGCCACGAGCATGAGTGGCGTGTGTGGGAGAAAGTGAAGCTGCCAAAAGGACGCAAGCTCGCTCCCGGCGTCATCAGCCACGCCACGAATGTCGTCGAGCATCCCGAGCTCGTGGCGGAGCGGCTGGTGCGGGTCGGCAAATTGATCGGGCCGGAAAACCTCGTGGCCGGGACCGATTGCGGCTTCGCGCAGGGTCCGTTCCACCGCCGCGTGCACCCGTCGATCATGTGGGCGAAACTCGAAACGCTCGCCGCGGGCGCGCGCATGGCGAGCGAGCAACTCTTCTAGAGGAGAGCGCAGATGGCGAACCACGTTTACAAGACGATCGAGCTCACCGGTTCTTCGCCGAAGAGTTTGGATGCGGCGATTGCCAACGCAATCAAGAAGGCGTCGAAGACGCTGCATAACCTGCGCTGGTTCCACGTAACCGACACGCGCGGCGAAATCGAGAATGGAAGAGTGGCCCACTGGCAGGTGACGATGAAGGTGGGCTTCACGCTCGACTGAGCGTAAAATCATGCTGTGCGTTCCAGGAGAGTCGCCGCGACACGACAGCGGCGGCGCCGAAGGCGAAAATCTCCCGTAACCGCTCAGGCACCCAGGCTGGAGCGCACGAACAGCCGAATTCTGGAGAGCGGCAGATCGATGGATCTGCTCACCGAAGGAGCAAGGCCGCGCGGCGGGTGCTGCGGGCCGAATCTCTCAGGTAAACGGACAGAGGGAGCGGCGCACGCAGAAGGAGTGCGCTCATGAAAGTCGTTGTCCTTGGCGCCGGTGTCGTCGGCGTCGCATCCGCGTGGTATCTCAACAAATCCGGCCACGAAGTGACGGTCATCGACCGCCACAGCGCCGTCGGCATGGAAACCTCGTTCGCCAACGGCGGCCAGATCTCGGTGTCGCACGCCGAGCCGTGGGCGAATCCGAGTGCACCGCTCAAAGTCCTGAAGTGGCTCGCGCGCGAAGATGCGCCGCTTCTCTTCCGGCTACGTCCGGAGCTGCGGCAATGGCTCTGGGGACTCTCGTTCCTGCGCGAATGCCTGCCTGCGCGCACGCGCCACAACATCCGCCAGATCGTCGCGCTCGGTCTCTACAGCCGCTCGAGCCTGCAGGCGCTCCGCGCGGAGACGGGCATCCAGTACGACCAGCTCACGCGCGGCATCCTGCATTTCTATACGACGCAACGCGAGCTCGACGCGGCGGTCGAGCCGGCGCGCGTCATGCGCGAGCATCGCTGCGACGTCGAGATGGTGACGCGCGAGCAATGCCTTGCGATCGAGCCGGCGCTCGCCAACGCAAGCGTTGTCGGTGGCAGCTGGACGCCAACGGATGAATCCGGCGACGCCCACAAGTTCACTCAAGGCCTGGCGAAGCTCGCCGCCGAGCACGGCGTGAAGTTCCGCGCCGCTCGCGTGCTCGCGATTGTGCGCGAAGGCGGGCGCATCGCCGGCGTGAGCATCGAGCGCCCGGATCTGACCGAGGAAGTCGTGAGAGCCGACGCGTATCTCGTTTGCCTCGGCTCCTACAGTCCGCTCTTCACGCGCCCGCTCGGCATTCCGCTCAACATCTATCCCGCCAAGGGCTACTCGGTGACGCTGCCGGTGGCGGACCCCACGCGGGCCTACAACGTCTCGATGACCGACGACGAGTACAAGCTCGTGTTCTCGCGCCTGGGCGATCGCCTGCGCATCGCTGGCACGGCGGAGTTGAACGGCTACAGCACCGAGCTGAACGAAGTTCGCTGCCGCGCGATCCTGCGCCGCGTGCTCGAGCTCTTCCCCGGCGCGAGCGATCCGGCCGGGGCGCAGTTCTGGACGGGGCTCCGACCAGCGACGCCATCGAACGTGCCGTACATCGGCGCGACGCGCTATTCGAACCTCTTCCTCAATACGGGACACGGCACGCTCGGCTGGACGCACTCATGCGGCAGCGGGCGCGCCATCGCCGACATCGTCAGCGGCCGCAAGCCCGAGATCGACTTCGCCTTCACGGGCTTTGGCAACTTGCGCGGGATGGTCACACCGGCTCACGCCGCGTAACCCAAGCCGTGTAACGGGCAGACGGGTCTGCCTGCCCTAATGGGGCATGCTGGCGGCGGCCCTCGGATACGTGATCGCTGCGGCCGCTATCGTCGCCAAAGTGGCGGTGGTGGCGGCGCTCGCGGTGTGCACGATTTCACTCATCGCGGCCCTCAAACACCGCAGCCGCGAATAGCGAGTTACTTCGACCGGCTCGAGCCCGTCGCGGCGTTCCGGTCCTTCTCGCCGGTGACCTTGTTCTTCAGTGCTGACATGTCCTTCTTCGTCATCAGTTCAAGGTACTCGGTGCGCGAGAGCTTGCCGTCGTGGTCCTTGTCGGCGGCCTTGAAGTTCTTGCGCAGGTAAGTGTTCTTCGCCGCCTCGCTGCGCGAGAGCCAGCCGTCGTTGTTACGGTCCAGCTTGTTGAAGCCCGGGTCATCCTTCGACTTCTCGGCGAACGCCTGCCCCGCCGCGAGCGCGATCGCGGATGCGATCAATAGTGGCTTGACGATCTTCATGAATCCTCCAGTGCTGTTTAAAGGGCACCGGAGTGCTGCAGCTTTCGTGCCTTAAAAGCTAGTACTTTCGGCGTCAGCGCGGCGTTGCGCCGCAGTTCACCAGGTCCTGGTCGGACATCACCGGCTTGATCACGCACGGGCCGTTCGGCTTGAGCGGCGGGAGCTTCGGCTCCTGCATCATCATTACCGGCTGCGCCGGACGAGGGGCGACTGCCACGGCGGGCGCCGGCTTGGTGGCACGCGGGATGGAAGGCTCGACGACTTGGAGTGGCTTCTGCTCAGGCATCGGCGCGGGTTTAGGCGCGTCAACGGGTGCTGATGGCGGGGGCGGCGGTGTCTTCTCCACAACTGTTCCGGTAGTCGCGGCAACAGTGCCAGTGGCTGCGACAGCCGGCGCAGCCGTCGGGACTACCGTCGGCGTATCAGCCACCTTCTCCGGAGGTACCGGCGCCATCACCGGGGCGGCGGTCGCTACGGCGCCGGGTAGTCCGACGAAGGAAATGTTGTCGTGCCCGAGGTCGTACTGAACGATCAGCGTTGAATTCCCGGCCTCCACTGCGAATATCGGTTGCTGGGAAACCGGTGCCGGCGCCTCGGAAGCCGAGATTTCGTCCGCAGCCGCGCGGCGCACCGTCACCTGCTTGCCGCCAGTGATGTTCATCACCGCCTTGTAGACGGCTGCGCCGTCAGCATCGGGTCCGAGACCCAGATGCTGCCGCAGCGAGGGCGACACGATCACTTTGTCGCTCATGATCACGGGTGCTGCCCCAGTGATGAAGGCGCTCGCGACGTATGAGCGCGCTTGCTGCTCCGTCGTCTTCTGCGGCGCGCCCTGCTGTTGCTGCGCGATCGCCGGAGCGGCGGCCATGGCGGCGATTACGAGATATGAGCGCAGGCTCATGAGCTACACGATAGCGCAGAACAGCCCGCCTTGTGACGGGCCCATTCGGGCCGCCGTGCGGCAAATTCCTCAGATTCCGGTTGCTCGTCGTAGGGGCGCGCGAGCACCCGCATGAGCCGATCCAGCGCGGACGCGTCGCCAGCCGCCATGGCGTCGATGGCTTGCTGGGCGAGGTAGTTGCGGAAAACGTACTTCGGGTTGACGCGATCCATGCGCGCCGCGCGATCGGCCGCGACCCTTTTCACATAGCGGAGCAGCCAGGCCACGAGCTTTTCGTGCGGTGCATCAACGGCATAAAAGGCGGGGCGCAGGGGGGCAAGCAACTCGTTGTCGCTGCCAGCAAGCGGCACATGCGCAAGCTTCCGGAAGAAGAGGGTGAAATCGGTCTCGCTCTCGGCTAGCGCATCCAGGACTTCCGCAGCGAGCTCCTCGTCCGGCGATTCGAGCCCGAGCTTCTGCGCGAGTGCGCTGCGCCACGCGTCGTTAAACGTGTCGGCATAGAGGTTGAGCCCTTCCTCGAGCTTTTCGCGCTCGATGATCGGCAACAGAGCCTCCGCGAGCCGCGCCAGGTTCCATTGCGCGATGCCCGGCTGGTTGCCGTAGCAATATCGGCGTCCCTGCGCGTCGGTCGTATTCGGCGTCCACATCGGGTCGTAGCCCTCGAGCCAGCCGTACGGTCCGTAGTCGATCGTTACGCCGAGGATCGACAGGTTGTCGGTGTTCATCACGCCGTGGACGAAGCCGAGCCGCATCCAGTCCACCATGAGAAGCGCGGTGCGGCGGCAGACTTCCTGGTACCAGGCCGCATAGCTGAATCCGGCAAAGTGCTCGCGGATCACGTAGTCGGCGAGGCGCTTCAGCGCGTCGATCTCACCGTTCGCGGTGAGGATCTGGAAATTGCCGAGGCGCACGAACGTAGGTGCCACGCGGCACACGATTGCGCCGGGCTCGGGCGCCGGATGCCCGTCGTAGAACATGTCGCGGACCACGGGATCGCCGGTGCCGATGAGGCAGAGCGCCCGCGTCGTCGGAACGCCAAGATGGAACATCGCTTCGCTGCACGCGAATTCGCGCAAGGACGAGCGCAGCACGGCGCGGCCGTCCGCGGTGCGAGAGTAGGGCGTCTTGCCCGCGCCTTTCAGCTGCAGATCCTGCCGTGAGCCGTCGGTGGCGATGATTTCCGCGAGCGTGATCGCGCGGCCGTCGCCGAGCTGTCCGGCCCAGTGGCCGAACTGGTGACCGCCATAGCGCGCCGCGTAGGGCTCCATGCCGGCGAGCACTCGATTTCCGCCCAGCACTTCGACCGACGTTGCGCTTGGGCGCGACAGCCCAAGGAACTCGCCCAGAGCGTCTGACCAGGCGAGGAGCTTTGGCGCAGCCACCGGCGTGGGTTCGACGCGCGTATAGGCGGCGTTGCTGACCGGACGCGGGATGTTGATACGCACCGGATCAGCCGGCAGGTCGCGCACGAACGTGTTCTCGAATCGCGCCTGCGCGAGGTCGACAAGCGCAGGCTGGCGTCTGGTAGCAGTTCTCACAGTCCGCATTATCTCCTGGGCGAAAGTCACACCCCGGGATGCCGTCCGTCCATCGACGAGCCCCGGTGGTCCGCTACCCCTCGGCCCCGCGACATATGCCACGGCGGGCTTGCGAGCGAGCGCGTAACTTGGCGCCGTCTCGTTTCACCTCCTCCTCGGGATCTGAGACACCAAGCCCGGAAATAGGCGAACGCCAGTCCGGGCTTTTCTTTTGCGCTTCTTCCGAGCGGTCAGCCCGCGAAGACCTCTACGGCCGCGGTGACTTCGTCCAGTGTCGCGGTCTTGCTCAGGATGCCTTCGAAGTCCGCCCGCACGCTCAGCCACCCGTGCCCGCTTCCCGGCTTGGAGAGTGCAACTAGCGCGCAGTCGTCGAGCGCCTTTTCTTCACGCAACATCGAGGCGAGATAGGAGCCGGTCATGTGCGGCATGCGAAGTCCGATGAAAGCGATATCCGGCTTGCACATCCTGGCGAACGCCAACGCGAGCCGTGGATCAAGCGTGGAAGAAACGCGGCAGCCGACTTCGCTCAGGAGCGAGGCGAGCGTATTGACCGCTTCGCCGTCGGCATCTACGAGGAGCACGCTGGGAGTCATGGTGGACAGGACGATAAGGGGAGTCCGTAGCGCAGGCCATCAGTGAATCCCTGAGGCCGGACGGCGACGGCTGGGTCGCCGTTGCCGTGACCTGAAGGAAGTAGCGGGCATACTTCACACTGTCGCCACCCGGAACGCCAACCAGCCATGATCATCGATTCCCAGATTCACGCCTACGAGGCCAACACCCCGAAACGTCCCTGGCAAAGCCCCCGCGACAACTGGCCGCGAAGCGCAACCGGTGACGAGACGGTGGCGGAGATGGACAAGCTAGGCATCGACGGTGCGATCTTCATATCCGCCTTTTCTCTCTACCGCTACGACGCAAGCTACGCCATAGAGGTGCAGCGCAAGCACCCGGGGCGGTTCGCCATCGTCAAACCAGTGGATCCGGACGATCCCGCAGTGGCAGACGTCATCGCGCAGTGGAAGAAGACGCCCGGCGCGGTCGGCATTCGCATCATGCCGACGAAGGAGCCGGGCCGGGACCGCTCGCCTAGCGATCCGGGATTCGACCGCATCATGCGAGCGGCCGTGCGCTACGACTTGCCGGTCAACATGCTCTGCTGGGGCAACCTCGACGTCGGCACGGCCATCATCGATCGGCATCCGGACGTGCGATTCATCCTCGATCACCTCGGCATCCTGCAGCCGCACGTGCCGCCCGCACCGCCGGAGCCGTGGGCTGACTTGCCGAAGGTGCTGGCGATCGCCAAGCGGCCGAACGTGGTGATCAAGGTGAGCGGCGCCTGCACGCTGGCGAAGAAGCCGTATCCGTTCCCGGATATCTGGGATCCGCTCCAGCGTGTGTTCGACGCTTGGGGATTCGAGCGTTGCCTGTGGGGTACCGATTGGACCCGCGCTTTCGCAGTCGTCAACTACGAACAGGCGACCAAGCCGTTCCTCGAGACGAAGCGGTTGAGCGACAGTGAACGCGCGATGCTGATGGGGGGCGCGTGCGCGAAGGCGTACGGCTGGTCGCCGAAGAAGAAATAAACGGAGGAAGAGATGAGGAAGGGCATTTTTGTTCTACTACTGCTCGCCGCGACGTCCGCGTTTGCGCAGACCTATCCGACCAAGCCGATCCGCATCTTGATCGCGCAGGCGCCGGGCAGCGCGACCGACGTGATCAGCCGTGTCGTTGGCAATCGCCTCTCCGAAGCGCTCGGCCAACCGGTCGTGATCGAAGCGAAGCCCGGTGCCGGCGGCGTCCTCGGCACGGAGGCGGCCGCGCACTCCGCGCCCGACGGCTATGCGCTCTTCATGGCAAACAACTCCACGCACGGCTCGAACCCGGCGCTCTATCCGAAGCTGCCCTATGACGCGGTCAACGATTTCGCGCCGATCAGCATGGTGGCGAGCGTTCCGTACGTGCTGATCGTCAATCCGACGATGCCGGTCGGCACGGTGGATCAGCTGATCAAGTTAGCGAAGGCGCAGCCGGGCAGAATCAACTACGCGTCAGCCGGGAACGGCAGCACGCACCAGTTCTGCGCTGAGCTCCTCAAGAACATGGCCGGCATCGACCTCGTGCACGTACCGTACAAGGGCTCGCCTCCGGGCGTCACTGCGGTCGTTGCAGGCGAAGTCGGCGTGATGTTCGCCAACCTCACCGACATCGGCGGTCAGCTAAAAGGTGGGAAGGTCAAGCCGCTCGCGGTCACAAGCGCTTCGCGCAATCCGCATCTCCCCGAGACACCGACGCTAGCTGAAGCCGGCCTGCCGGGATTCGAGATCCTCTCCTGGTTCGCGCTCGTCGCTCCCGCTGGCACTCCGGCCTCGATCATCAAGCAGCTGAACACCGAGGCCGTGAAGGTCCTTGGGCGTGACGACGTCAAGTCCACACTCGGCGCACAAGGCTTGACCGTCTACTCGAGCACGCCGGAGCAGGTTTCGGCTCACATCAAGAGCGAGATCGCCAAGTTCACACGTATTGCCCAGGCGGCCGGGATCAAAGCGGAATAAGCACGCGAGTTCGTACAGCAATTGTTTAGAGACGGCCCGCTTACCCGAAGAGCGCCGGAAGCGATCCGCTACGGCACCGGCCGCTGCGCGCTTGGAGCGCTGCTCGTGGCTTCGAGCGAACGCGGGATCGTCTCGATCATGGTGCGGGAGAAGCACTCGCACCTGGTCCGCGACATCGGAGAGCGGTTTCCCAAGGCGAAGCTGCTTCGCGATGAGCGGAGCAGCAAAACGCTCGTGACGAGAGTCGCCAGGTATATCGCGGCCCCTTTCCGTCCTTTTCCGCTTCCCCTCGATATCCGAGGCACGGAGTTGCAGCGGCGCGTGTGGAATGAGGTACGCCGGATCCCCTTCGGCGAGACCTCGACTTACAGCAAAATCGCCGCAGCGATCGGCGCGCCGAAGGCGATCCGCGCCGTGGCCCAAGCCTGCTCGAGAAGCTGGTTTGCGTTCGCAGTTCCCTGTCACCGCGTGCTGCACACCGGCGCCGCAGCGGGCCGCCGCCGTGCAGGGCGGCAGTACGAGTGGGTGGAGTACGAGGCGAAGCTCGCCGCGAAACGGTGAAGGTGGTGGAGGCGGCGGGAATCGAACCCGCGTCCGTAAGCCCTACACAGTCAGGACTACATGCTTAGCCTGGTGGTTTGAGCTTCGCTTCGCGCCCGCCCACCGGCAGGCTTGCGCTCGGCTAGCCGCTTCGACGGATCCCCCGGGCGAAGCGGCCACACCCGGAGGAGAGGCTGATGTAAATGACGCTGCACCCCTTTCGGGGCCTA
>JAFARH010000197.1 GCA_019245555.1 Betaproteobacteria bacterium | reverse complement strand
CAACTCTTCCGCTGGCCGTTCTCGCCTGCCTGGTGGGCCTTCACGTTTCCGCTCGATGCGCTGGCGTATGCCGCGTCGCGCTTTGCGCTCGACCATCCGGAGCCCGTCTGGCACTTCTTCGCCGGCCTTACGCTCCTGATCGCCTCCGCGTTCGTTACGGTAACGCTGCTGCGCTCGCTCTATCGGTTTTCCAGCCTGTTGTAGTCGAAGAGCCCCGCTTCCCGAGGCTCCGAACGCTTCCATGCCGCCTGCAGCGCGTCGCTGTGCGGCCAGAAGCGCAGGTCCGTGCGCCGTATGCCGTATGCCGAAGCGAGGGCCGCGTAATCGCCGGCCGCGACTGCATCTACGAACTGGCCGAGCTCCGAGCTCTGCACCAGGAAGAAGGCGTTCGGGTAGGCGGGGATGAAGCCACTGGCCAGCAGCAGGCTGTCTTCGTCCGGCAAGCGGCGCTCCGCCTCGTCGAAGAGCTCGGCGACGTTGCTGTGCGCGCGGTTGGCGATGAGGCTGAAATGGTGGTCTGTCCCTGATTCATCGCGCACGGTGAGGATCGACGCCTCGGGGAGATTGGCTAGCGCCCGGCCGCGCAGCGACGCGAGGCGATGCAGTTCACGATCACCGGTGGGGAGCGCGTACCGCGTGCTGGCGACCGGCGCGGCGCGCTTCTTCATCATGGCGTCGAGCTCGGCAAGCGGATCGGACGTCGCGAAGCGGATGCCGGTCTCGGCGGGGAAGTAGGCCTGCGTGTCGCGCAAGAGCGCGATCTCCTCCTTGTCGGCGCCGCGATACCAGCGGTTGTGCACCGCCTGTCGTTCGGCTCGCGGCAGGAAGGCGAGGAAGTTCATCTCGCCTTCCATGCGCAGGAAATCCATGTAGAGCCGGGTCGAGAGCTGGTGGCCGACGTTGCCGTAGATGTCGAAGCCGGCGACGAGCAGATAGTGGATGCGCTCGAGCAGCGGGTAGCCGATGAGCAGCACCGTTTGCGGCTGCTCGCCCAGGAGTCCCTGCACGACCGAAGCGCTGTCGAAGTGGCGCACAACGGTGAGCGCGGCATTGGGATTGCGGCCATCGCCGTCCCAGAGGAGATCGAGCGTCGGTGGACGCGCCGACGCGAGCACCGCGCTTTTCGCCTCGAGGTACGCGGCCTCGAGCTGCGCATAGTGGCGCCACTTGAGCGGTCCAGAGGCACCTTGCTCTTCTTCGGCAGGCAGGCGCAGGTTGGCGAGCTCTCGCGCGAGGAATGCGGCTTGGAGCTCGGAGCGGATCGGATCGGGTTGCTCGAACATGATCCAGAAGTGATCGTTGATCACGTCAAGCGCCACCTGGCCGCGGCACACCGGGCCCTTGATGAAGCCCATCAGCGTGAACTGCGATTCCTCGAGCATCAGCCGGTAGCGCGACTCGACCGGCAGGTCGCGGAAGGCGACGAAGGGATTGGATGCCACCTCCGGCTCGTACGAGGGGAGGGCGCTGACTTCGTACGGCGCGTCGATGAAGAGTGCCTTGAGGTGCGCGAGCCGCGCATCGCTCAGCGCGTAGGGCATGTGCGTCTTGGCGAGCGGCGTCTCGGCGAGGCGCCGCAGGCGGTAGTAGACGCGCTCCACGCCCGGATCGTCGTAGGGGCGGCGCGTGGCGATGACGTCGATCGGCTGGCCTGGCGGGGTCCTGGACCGGACCAGCTCGAAATATTCTTGGCCGGGCAGATCGGCGAAGTAGAAGTGGCCGATGAACCAGTGCTCATAGACGTAGCGGCCGGCGAGGCGCGCCTTCAGGCTGTCGCCGTTGAGGAAGGATTCCCATTGCGCCACGCGCTTCGCATATTCCGGCGGGAGCGGTGCCACCGGCGCGCGCGGCGCGCCGGCCTCGATCCACTTGGTGAGCGTGGCCTGCTCGGCAGCTGAAAGTCCGCGCATGCCGTAGGGCATGCCCCAGAGCGGGTTCTTCTTCTCGTACTCCGCTATCGCCTCGATCGCGGGACATTGCTCGGCTCGATCGAGTGAGAAGTCGAAACCGCGCAGCACAGCGACGTCGGGAAGCGGATTCGCCGCCTTGAGCGCGAGGAGGCGATAGAGCACGCTCGCTTCGCGCTCCGCCTCCGGGCTCGCGGCACGCTCGTTCAGGACGGGGTGGAAGCCTTTCGCCCGCCACTGGGATGCGCTCTGCGCGTCGAAGAAGAGGCGAGTGGGCGCCGTTGCGGCAAGACGCGTGCCGTAGACGCGCTCGCGATTCGCGCCGCGCGTCAGGCCTTCGTGCGAGGCGAGGTTGAGCTGGCAGGGCGCATCGTTGCAGCTGTGGCAGACCGAGCAGCGCTGATCGACGATGGTCCTGACCTTCGCGTACTCCTCGGCCGGATAAGAGAGCGCCATCCGGTCGTAGCGCGTCGGGTCGGGCGCGCCGTACCGGTCATTGAGCTGGTACACGGCACATCCCGCGAGCGTAAGCAGCGTCGGGATGAGCCAGGCGCGCATCGCGCGCTAGCGCACTTTCTTCAGCGCAGTCTCCACGCTGTCGAATAGACCTTGCAGGCCGAACGAGACGTCGTGGATCTCGCCGTTGACGAAGAAGGTCGGCGTCGAGCGCACGCCGCTGGCGCGAGCGCCCTCGATGTCCTCGCGTACCCGCTGCAGGTACACGGTGTCGCCCATGTCGGCGTCGTACCGACGCAGGTCGAGCTCGAGCTC
This sequence comes from Betaproteobacteria bacterium, assembly GCA_019245555.1. Classification (GTDB taxonomy): domain Bacteria; phylum Pseudomonadota; class Gammaproteobacteria; order Burkholderiales; family SG8-39; genus SCGC-AG-212-J23. The sequence goes on along the minus strand of JAFARH010000197.1, from coordinate 741 downwards.
CTGTGCGTGACGGCGAAGATGCGCCGCATCGAGATGCCGCTGATCGCCAAACAAAAGGTCGTGCATGGGCCAGAACTTGCCCTGGCCCGCGGCGACTTCGGAGGCGAGCGCAGCGCCGAGCGCATGCGGGTGGACTTCCTCCAACGGGAAATGGCGCCAGACAAGGCGCACTCGGCCGGGAAAGCGCTCCAGCAGCATCTTCACCGCCGGCGCCGCCTGTTTGCAGTTAGGGCACTCGAAGTCGCCGTATTCGACGACCGTTACCGCGGCATGTGAGGCACCGAGGTTGTGATCCTGCGCGTTGACTGGGACGGCGAGCTCGAAGCGCTTCACTTCTTCGTCCGGGCGTATTCCTCGCAGCGCTGCATCGCCGCCGGCGTGAACTCGGCCTGCGGCTGGTTGCCGCCGATGATGAACATCAGGAGGTGCTCCTTGCCGGGCTCGTCGTAGGTGACGTTCATGAAGCGCCGTGCGACGCCGACCGGAAATGAGATGACGTCGTACGGGTTGAGGTCGACGTACTCCATTTCCTTGCCTTCGTTCCATTCGCAGCGCCACTTTCCGGTCATGGCGATGAAGGTTTCGTTGGTGTCGTGGTTGTGCATCAGCGGGCCCTTGCCGGGTCTTGCCTTGCAGTAGCCGAGGTTGAAGCCTTCGGAGATCGAGATCGCCGGCATTTCCGAAGCGTTGGCGCCGACCGGGGAGGTCGTCGCCGCGTTATCCGACATAGGCGGCTGGAAG
>JAFARH010000104.1 GCA_019245555.1 Betaproteobacteria bacterium | reverse complement strand
CACAAGATGGAGCACCTCGGCGCTTCCAAGCCCGTGGTCGGCCTGGTGATTCCCGTCGGCTACAGCTTCAACCTCGACGGCACCAACATCTACATGACGCTCGCGACACTCTTCCTCGCGCAGGCCACCAACACGCACCTGACGCTCGGCCAGGAGCTGACGATCCTCGCCATTGCCATGCTGACCTCCAAGGGCGCCTCGGGTGTGACCGGCGCAGGGTTCGTCACGCTGGCGGCGACGCTATCCATCGTGCCCGACATCCCGATCCAGTCGCTCGCCATCCTGCTCGGCATCGACAAGTTCATGAGCGAATGCCGCGCGCTGACCAACCTCGTCGGCAATGGCGTCGCCACGATCGTGGTCAGCCGCTGGGAGGGCGAGCTGGATACGAAAGCTCTGCACGAAGCGCTCGGCACGAGGCCTGACATGAGCCTCGTGCCCGGTTCTCATCACGCCTAATTAAGGGGAGGCACCTATGCGGTCCAGGGCGAAGCTGGTCATGCTGTTGCTCGCCGCTGCTAGTACGGCGGCGAGCGGCTTCGCGCAAGCGCAAGAAGGAGAAGGCGGCGGCGCGGCGAGAGGAAGGACACCGTCCGCGTCGCCTGATGCGCGCAAGTTCATCGCGCCGGCGGATCAGGTGATCGTCATCCGCGCCGCGCGGATGTTCGACGCGCGTTCAGGAAAGATGGTGCCGAATCCGGTGATCGTGGTGCGCGGTGATCGCATCGCCGAGGTCGGCGGACAGGCGCCCGCCGGAGCGACGGTCATCGACCTTGGCTCCGCGACCCTGCTGCCGGGAATGATCGACGGGCACGTGCACCTCAACGTAAACCAGCCGCTGCCACCCGCGCGGCGCGCGCTCATCGCGCTTGCCAATGCGCAGGTCGATCTCGAGGCGGGGTTCACGACCGTGCTCGACATGGATTCGCGCGGCGGCTTCAACACCGTGGAAATCCGCGATGCGATCAATTCGGGCATGTTCCTCGGGCCGCGCATGCAGGTCGTCGGCCAGTCGATCAACCAGCGCGCCACTGCGATCTATCCGGATACGCAATCGCTGCGCTACTACGAAGGATTCACGGAGAACAAGAACGTGAATTCGCCCTGGCTCGCGCGCGCCGCGGTGCGCGAGGCCAAGCTGCACGGCGTCGACTGGATCAAGATCTACACCACGCAGGACTTCGTCGGTCCCGTGCACATGTGGAGGCCAGACGCCACGCTGGTCAACAGTCCCTCGCTGACGCTGGAAGAGGTCGAAGCGATCGTCGACGAGGCGCACCGGCTCGGGCTCAAGGTCGCCTGCCACACCTACGGCGGGGAAGGCATGCGCAGCTGTCTTTCAGCGGGCGTGGACTCGCCGAATCATCTGCTCGAGCTCGACGATGCGGGTGTGAAGCAGCTCCTGCAGAAGAAGCTTTTCTTCGTGCCGACGATCGACGATCTGATCGCCCTCGAGAAAGGTGATCTGCGCGACACCAACGGACGCAACTCGCGCATCAAGCTGATGGAGGCGGCGTTCAAGCGTGCGCTCGCCGCCGGTGTGCAGATCGTATTCGGCAGCGGTGCGACGTCACCGACCATTCCCCACGGCAGCCAGGCCGACCAGTTCGCCTACTTCGTGAAGTGGGGCATGACGCCGGCGCAGGCGTTGCAAACGGCATTCCTTCCCGCCGCCCGCATGCTGAACTACGGCTGGGAGAGCTCTATCGCCAGCATCGAAAAGGGAAAATTCGCCGACCTCATCGCCGTGGCGGGCAACCCGCTCGATAACGTCGCCGAGATGGAGCGCGTGAAATTCGTCATGAAGGGCGGCCTCGTCGTGCGGAACGATATCGGAACGCGCTAGCGCCCTTTACAATCTCTCGCGTGAGCGAGATCAAGTCCGACGTAAAGGCTCTCGGGCGCTACAAGGTCAACGGCGTCCTCGGCAAGGGCGCCATGGGGCTCGTCTACGACGGCCACGACGGCCAGCTCGACCGGCGCGTGGCGATCAAGACGATCCTCACGCGCAACCTCGACGCCGCTACCGCCAAGCATTACGAGATGCGTTTTCGCCGCGAGGTGCGTGCGGTGGCGCGGCTCAATCACGGCAACATCGTCCAGGTCTACGACTTCGGTACCGAGGGCGAGCTCGCCTACATCGTCATGGAGTACATCCAGGGGCGAGAGCTCAAGGACATGCTCGATGCAAAGGAGCCCCTCGAGCTCGGCAAGATCTTCACGCTGATGCTCGAGCTCCTCGATGCGCTTCACTTCGCTCACGAGGCGGGCGTGATCCATCGCGACCTCAAGCCCGCGAACGTGATGATCGACGCTAAGGGTCACGCCAAGCTCGCCGACTTCGGCGTAGCGCGCGTGACCGAGACGGAGGGCGGTGACCAGGGCGAGGCGACGAAAGTGGGCGCCATGGTAGGCACGCCGTCCTACATGTCGCCGGAGCAGATCCAGGGCCAGACGATCGACCGCCGCACGGACATCTTCTCCGCGGGGATCCTCTTCTACCAGCTCCTCACCGGACAGAAGCCGTTCGAGGGCGTGGGCATGGGGCTCGCGATGAAGATCGTGTCCTCCGATCCGGTCCCGCCGACAAAGCTCGTGCAGATACCGCCGGTGATCGACGCAGTCGTCGCGCGTGCGCTCGCCAAGGAAGCCGACAAGCGCTACCAGACGGCGCTCGCCTTCGCCACCGATTTGAAGCTCATCCTCGAGGGCAAGCCGCCCAAGGAAGCATCGGCGCCCCCGCCGAAGCCGGCAACGTCAAGCCGCGCCGGCGGCGAGGCGGAGAAGGAGTTCTGGGAAGGCGTGAAGGACAGCGACGACCCGGATGAGGTCGAGCTTTACCTCGAGCAGTTTCCGGACGGCGCCTTCGCCGAGCAGGCGAAGAAGAAGCTCGCCGAGCTCGGCAAGAAGTAAGCCTCAGTCGCCAAACGACACGCCAATTCCCGCGGTCCACTGTTGGTGGTTGTAGTCGAGCAGCGTTATGCCGTAGCCGCTGCTGATTTGCGCGTGGAACTTGAGCCCGCCGAACGCGCGCGAAACCGGCGTCGCCCAGTCGAGCTGCACTAGCCCGCGCCCCGTGTCGAAGTTATGCCTCAGGAGCGACGAGGTGACGTAACCCCCGGTGCTCTCATAGCGCATGACGACATCGCCGCTCCCCATGAACCGGCGAATGTTCGGGTTGTCGTCATCGCTCTGGTTCACCACGCGCCACACGCGCCCAAGGATCGAGAAGCGCTGGTAGTCCCAGCCGCCTTGCGCGTAGAGGCGAGACCAGCCGCGGTGCTCGAGCTGGTCGAGACCGTTCGACTGGTGCGAGAAGCCGAGATTGAGGAGCTTGAAGCCGTTGCCCGTGTTGCTTCGGCCGAGCGTGAGGATCAGCTCGGGCTCGTAATCGGTCTCCCGGATCGGGCGCGATTGTCCGTGGTTGAAGGTCTGCCAGCCCATGCCCTGCGTGTACGCGAACCACAGGCGCATGCTGTCGAAGCCGATCAGGCTCGTGGCACGCGTGAGATGAAGCTCGTCGAACGCCGCGCGCGACATGAGCTCGGTCTTGAAGCTCGCCTGCACCTCGATCTCGGTCTTATTCAGGTCCGTGAGAGGCGCACGTCCGGTCGAGGGGCTGCGCGGCTCGAGGTTCGGCCGGCTGGTATAGCGGAGCAGGATGTAGTTCGGACGATAGGTGGTGATGTCGGCCATGCGCCGCACGCCGCCGTCATTCGGACCGAGCTTCCAGCTGCGGGTCAGGTACGCGGTGCGCGAGGCTTCTTCCGGCGGCAGCTCGCGTTTGGCCACCTTGTCGTAGCAAGCCAGCCGATCGTCCGCGTTCGCCAGCTTCGCGCAATCCTCCAGTTCGTCGGCGAATGCGGTACCGGACACGAATAGCAGCGCAGCCGCTGCCGCTCTAAGCACTGAGGCTCGCGTTCGTGAGGTCGGTGACGAGCATGTGGCCCGGTGCATGCGTGATGCAGAGCGAGGGCTTCGCGTCCAGCACCACCGATTGCGGCGTGATGCCGCAGGCCCAGAAGACCGGCAACTCGTCTTCCAGCACGTCGGTCGCGTCACCCGCCCACGGCTGCCGAAGATTCTTGATGCCGATGAGCTCGGGGCGGCCGATGTGCACCGGCGCGCCATGCACACGCGGGTAGCGCGATGTGATCTCGATGGCGCGGATGGCGTCGGCAGGACGGAACGGCCGCATGGACACTACGAGCTTGCCGCGAAAGCGCCCCGACGGCGACGTATTGATGCTCGTGCGGTACATCGGAACGTTGCGGCCCTGCTCGACGTAGCGCAGCCGCAGCCCCGCCGCCATGAGCGCTTCCTCGAAGGAGAACGAGCAGCCGAGGACGAACGTGACGAGATCATCGCGCCAGAGGTTCCGCAGGTTGGTCACTTCATCCTGCAGCACGCCGTCGCGGAAAACGCGATAGCGCGGCACGTCGGTGCTGATGTCGAGGTCTTCGCCCAGCGTCGGCAGGTGAGGATCGCCGGGCTTTGATTCGGCGAGGAGCGGGCAGGGCTTCGGGTTTCGCTCGCAGAAGACGCGGAACTCCTCGGCGTATTCGCGTGGCAGGATGCAGACATTGCCCTGGACGTAACCGCGCGCAACCCCCGCGGTATGGCTGCGGTGATTCCCGGCTCGAATGGCGCGGCGCACTGCGGCGGGGCTGTCCATCCAACTGATGATAGCGGTTAAGATAGGTGCGCCCATGCGCGAGTACCTGCCGAGCGGGGTCATTCCCGCCGTGCTGTTGCCTTTTCACGAGGACCTTTCAATTGATGAAAGCTCCTACCGCGCGCATTTGCGCGACGTCGCATCGGTGGAAGGTCTTTCGGCGATCACCGTGAACGCGCACGCATCGGAAGTCGCGTCTTGCACTTTCGATGAACAGCGCCGCGTGCTCGAGTTGAGCCGCGAAGAGCTCAAGCTCCCGATCGTCAACGGGATCTATGCCGACGGCAGCCTGGAAGCGGCGCGCCTCGCCAAGATGGCCGAAGAGGGCGGGGCATCAGCGCTCCTTGTTTTTCCACCGGCGATCTACACGTTCGGTCAGCGTCCCGAGATGGCGCTCACGCACTTCAAGCGCATCGCCGACGGCACGTCGCTGCCACTGATCCTTTTCCAGTATCCGCTAGCCGGCGGACAAGGCTATCCGCTCGCCACGCTCACCAGGATCCTCGACGAAGTGCCCAGCGTTCGCGCCATCAAGGACTGGTGCGCGAATGCGCAACAGCACGAGCGCCAGATTCGCCTGCTTCAGTCGCGCGCGCGTCCGGTGAATGTGCTTACCACGCACAGCTCGTGGCTCCTGAGCTCGCTTGTCCTCGGCTGCAACGGTCTGCTGTCCGGCAGCGGTTCGGTGATCGCCGATCTGCAGGCGCAGCTCTATCGTGCCGTTAAGGCTGGAAAGCTGGAGGACGCCCAGAAGATCCACGAGCGCATCACGCCCACCGCGGAAGTGTTCTATGCCGAGCCATGGGTCGACATGCACAACCGCATGAAGGAAGCGCTAGTGCTGCTCGGCAAGCTGCCGCGTGCTGTCGTGCGGCCGCCGCTCGCAAAGCTCCCAACGCAAGAAATCGAACGCATCCGGCTGGCGCTTATTGCTGCGGGATTGCTCGGAAACAAAACTACCCAGAGGAGGGTCGCATGAAGAAGTTGGCAATAGCGCTCGCGGCGGCACTGGTCCTGCCTGCTGCGCACGCGCAGAACACGGTCAAGGTCGGCGTAGTCACGTTCCTGTCGGGCCCGGCGGCCGCGCCGTTCGGCGTGCCGGCGAAGAACGCCGCCGAGTTCGTGGTCGAGCAATTGAACGCCGGCAGCGCGCCGGCGCCCTACAACAAGAAGGGCTTCGGTGGCGCGACGCTCGAGATCGTGATGCTCGACGAGGCCGGCAGCACGACGACGCAGGTGACGGAATTCCGCAACCTGGTGCAACGCGCGAACGTCGATCTCGTCATCGGCTACGTGTCGAGCGGCAACTGCCTTGCCATCGCGCCGGTGGCCGAAGAGCTGAAGAAGCTCGTCAACTTCTTCGACTGCGGCACGCCGCGCATCTTCGAGGACGGCAAGTACGAATACGTGTTTCGCACCTCGCCAACCGCGACGATGGACTCGGTCGGCGCCGCGCTCTACGTGAAGGACGCGAAGCCGGACGCCAAGTCGATCGCCGGCATCAACCAGAACTACGCGTGGGGCCAGGATTCGTGGGCGGACTTTGAGGCGGCGATGAAGGTGTTCTCGCCGAGTGTCGAGACGAAGACTTCGCAGATGCCGAAGCTCTTCGCCGGGCAATACAACGCCGAGATCTCGGCACTATTGTCGGCGAAGCCCGATGTGATCCACTCGAGCTTCTGGGACGGCGACCTCGAGGCGCTGATCCTGCAAGCGGGACCTCGCGGGCTGATGAAGCAGAGCCTGACGATCCTCACGACGGGTGAGACGGCGATGCACAAGCTCGGCAAGGAGATCCCGGACGGCACGGTGCTCGGCGCGCGCGGACT
>JAFARH010000096.1 GCA_019245555.1 Betaproteobacteria bacterium | reverse complement strand
GCCGCCGCGCTCGAGGCGCTCGCGCGCGAACTCGAGCGCGCGGTGCTGGCGCGCCTCGGACCCGAGGTCGACCGACTGGTCGAGGAGCGCCTCGGCCGCACGCTCAATAAGGTGATGGGCCTTGCGCTCGACACCGTGCGCGCCGAGCTCACCGTCAACGTGACGCAGCTCGTGCGCGAGGCGGTGGCAGCTTCCGTCGCCCACGCGCTCGCCCTGCCCGAAACGACCAACCAGAATCCGAAGTAGTGCTGGATAAGAGCTTCCACCCCGCTGACGTCGAGCAGCGCTGGTATCAGCGCTGGGAATCGGCCGGCTACTTCCGTCACGAGGACCACAAGAAGCCCGCCTACAGCATCCAGCTCCCGCCGCCGAACGTCACCGGCACGCTGCACATGGGCCACGCGTTCCAGCAGACGCTGATGGACGCGCTCATCCGCTATCACCGCATGCGCGGCGATAACACGAACTGGGTGGTCGGCACCGATCACGCCGGAATTGCCACCCAGATCGTCGTCGAGCGCCAACTCGAACAGGAGGGCTCCAGCCGCCATAAGCTTGGCCGCGAGAAATTCATCGACCGGGTCTGGCAGTGGAAGCAGCAGTCGGGCTCGACCATCACGCGGCAGATGCGCCGACTCGGCGCTTCCGCCAACTGGGAATACGCCGACACGGAAGGCCAGAAGGCCGGCTACTTCACGATGGACGCGAAGATGTCGCGCGCCGTGACCGAAGTGTTCGTCCGCTGGTACGAAGAGGGCCTCATCTACCGCGGCAAGCGCCTCGTCAACTGGGACCCGGAGCTTGGAACCGCCGTGTCCGACCTCGAGGTCAACACGGAGGAAGAAGACGGCCGCATCTGGGAGATCCGCTATCCGGGTGATGGCTTCAGCCTCACCGTCGCCACCACGCGCCCTGAAACCATGCTTGGTGACGTCGCGGTCGCTGTGCATCCAGAGGATACGCGCTACCGAACCATGGTCGGCAAGCGCGTCCAGCTTCCGCTCACCGGTCGCAGTATTCCGGTGATCGCAGATGAGTACGTCGATCCGCAATTCGGCACCGGCGCGGTGAAGATCACGCCGGGACACGACTTCAACGACTACCAGGTTGGCAAACGCCACAAGCTCGAGCCGATCAGCATCTTCACTCTCGACGCCAAGCTGAACGATGCGGCGCCGCCGACGTATCGCGACCTCGATCGATTCGAGGCGCGAAAGCGCGTCCTCGCCGATTTGCGCGCACAGAATCTCCTGGCGAGCGAAAAACCCTACAAGCTGCGCGTGCCGCGTTCCGAGCGCACCAACGCCATCGTCGAGCCGATGCTCACCGACCAGTGGTTCGTCGCGATGGAGAAGCTCGCGAAAGACGGCCTCGAGGTAGTGAAGCGCGGCGAGGTACGTTTCTTTCCGTCGCACTGGACGGCGACCTACAACCACTGGCTCGAGAACATCCAGGACTGGACGATTTCGCGCCAGCTCTGGTGGGGTCATCAGATCCCGGCGTGGTACGACGATGCGGGCAATATCTACGTCGCCCGCGACGAGCAAGCCGCCCAGGCGAAAGCAAAGGGCAAGAAGCTGCGCCGCGATCCGGACGTGCTCGACACCTGGTTCTCGTCGCAGCTCGTGCCGTTCAGCTCGCTCGGCTGGCCCGACAAGACACCCGATCTGGAGACTTTCCTGCCGTCCGATGTGCTGATTACCGGCAACGACATCATCTTCTTCTGGGTGGCGCGCATGATCATGGCGACGCGCCACTTCACCGGCAAGGTTCCGTTCCGCGACGTCTACATCAACGCCATCGTGCGCGATGCCGAGGGCGAAAAGATGTCGAAGTCGAAAGGCAACACGCTCGATCCGCTCGACCTCATCGACGGCATCTCCTACGAGAAGCTCGTGGAGAAGTCGACGATCGGCCTGTTGAAGGGCGAGCACCGCGAGCGCGTCGTGAAGTACCTGAAGAGCCACTTCCCGAACGGCATCGCGGCTTACGGCGCCGACGCCGTGCGCTTTACCTTCGCGTCGCTCGCGAGCTTCTCGATCACGCTGAACTTCGACCTCGGCCGCTGCGAGGGGTACCGGAACTTCTGCAACAAGCTGTGGAACGCGACCCGCTTCGTGCTGATGAATACCGAGGGTAAGGATTGCGGGCTGGACGAGTCGCAGCCGGTCGAGCTCTCGACCTGGGACCGGTGGATTATCAGCACGCTGCAGCGTGTAGAGGCCGAGGTGGAGCAAAGCTTCACCGAATATCGCTTCGACAACGCGGCGGGGGCGATCTATCGCTTCGTGTGGGATGAGTACTGCGACTGGTACGTCGAGGTCGCGAAAGAGCAGCTCGCCAAGGGCGGCGAGGCCGCACAGCGCGGCACCCGCAGAACGCTGGTGCGCGTGCTGGAGACAGCGCTCCGCCTGGCGCACCCGATCATCCCTTTCATCACCGAAGAGCTATGGCACAGCGTGGCGCCGCTCGCGGGCAAGAAGGGCGACACGATCATGCTGCAGAAGTATCCAAAGTCTCAGCCTGAGAAGATCGACGAGGCCGCGGAAACGGAAGTCGCCGTCGCCAAGCAGGTGGTGAACGCGACGCGAAATGTGCGAAGCGAGATGAAGATCCCACCGAAGGATCGCATCATGCTCTACATCACGGGAGCGCCGAACGCCGCCACGGTTACGGCGACCCTCAGCCTCGCGCGCGTATCGGACTTGAAGACGGTGGCCGAACTGCCGCAGAGCGATTCACCGGTTGCGGTGGTGGGTCCGCATCGGCTGATGCCCTACATCGAAGTCGAGCCGGCGGCGGAACGCGAACGGCTGAAGAAAGAGGTCACGCGCCTGGAAGGCGAGATCGGCAGAGCGAAGAACAAGCTCGCGAATGCGTCGTTCGTCGAGCGAGCGCCGGCGCCGGTGGTGGCGCAGGAACGCGAAAGGCTGGCCGGGTTCGAAGCTACGCTGGCGAAGGTAAGCGCGCAGCTAGCGAAACTGCCTCCGCCCCGCTAGGCCACGAGGAGTCGAAGCTCCAGCCGTGCTGCGCCTCGAGGCGCAGGCGGAAAGCCTGCTCGAGCTCGAACGACGGCGTCGGCACGCAGCGCTCAGGGAAACGCATCAGGAAGCTCGAGGAAATGACGGCGCACTCGCCGACCAGCGCGACGCGACTGGCGGCGATGTTGCGGCCATGCAAGTAGATCTCGCCGTCGAGATACGCGGGCACCTCGAACTGGCGATAGGTGGCGACGGCAGCAGCAAGTCCCCACGAGAGCCAGCGGTCCTTGCGCCCGGGTGCGAACTTGAGCGGCGCGATCAGCGCGAAGGGATATCGTGCAGCTTCTTCGCCCCAGAGGAGGATCGGAGCGGCAGTGCGCGATTGCAGGGCAGCGAGCGTTGTACAGGAAGCGTCAAATTTCTGCTGTCCTAGCGAGCCAAGCCTGATCCACCGCGCGAGCACCGGCTGATTATTCCATAATCGGCGGATGTTCGAGTCGGCAGAGCTCGACCACAAGGTATCGAAAAGCATCTACAAGCGCGAAGAGTCTCGACTACGCGAGCGGCTCCTCAACGCGCAATACGATCTGAAGGAGAACGGTCGTTTCCCGGTGCTGATCGTCATTGCCGGCGTAGAGGGCGCGGGCAAGGGTGAGACCGTCAACCAACTGAACGACTGGATGGATTCGCGGCACGTGCTCACGCACGGCTTCGCCGATGCATCCGATGAAGAGCGCGA
>JAFARH010000080.1 GCA_019245555.1 Betaproteobacteria bacterium | reverse complement strand
TCCTCCTGGTGGTGCTCGCCGGTCCAAGCCTGATTCGCGGCTGGCTCGGGGCCGTCGCGCGGCTGCGTTCGACCGAGCTCTTCTCACTCAACGTGCTCTTCATCATCCTGCTGCTCGCATTCCTCACGGGGCTCGCCGGTCTTTCGCTCGTTCTCGGAGCATTCCTTGCCGGCATGCTCATCTCCGAGACCGAGTACCGCTTTCAGGTCGAGGAGGACATCAAGCCCTATCGCGACGCGCTGCTCGGGCTTTTCTTCATCAGCATCGGCATGCTGCTCGATCCGCGGGTGGTCATCGCCCATGCGGGACTCGTGGTCGTGCTTTTCGTCGCCCTCGTCGGTGGCAAGCTCGCGCTGGTCGCGGGGTTGTCGAAGGCGTACGGTAGTCCGACCGGTACGGCGCTGCGCGTCGCGCTTGCGCTCGCGCAAGGCGGAGAATTCAGCTTCGTGCTGCTGCCACTCGCCTCGCAGGCCGGGCTCCTCGACGCCGCGCTCGCGCAAGCCGCCTTGGCGGCGATGATCCTGTCGATGCTCGTCGCGCCGCTCCTCATCACCGCTTCGGACGCCATCGTCATGCGCGTCTCACGCTCGGAGTGGATGCTCCGCTCGCTCGAGCTGCATCGCATCGCCACACAGTCGATCGGTGTCGAGCGCCACGTCGTCGTCCTCGGCTATGGGCGCAACGGGCAGCGCCTGGCGCGACTCCTCGACGCGGAGGGCGTGCGCTACGTGGCGCTCGACCTCGATCCGGAACGCGTGCGCGAGGCCGCGTTGGCTGGCGAAAGCGTGGTGTTCGCCGACAGCTCGCGGCGCGAGGCGCTGATCGCCGCCGGAATTACGCGCGCCGTGGCCGCGGTGGTGACGTACGCCGATGTCCGGGCATCGGTGCGCGTGCTTTCACATATCCATGCGCTGAATCCAGCAGTGCCGGTGATCGTGCGCGCTCGCGACGAGGCGGATATCGCGCCGCTCACGGCGGCGGGCGCGACGGAGGTAGTGCCCGAGGCCTTCGAATCGGGCGTGATGCTCGCGTCGCACACGCTCGTCATGGCGGGCGTGCCGCTCAGCCGCGTGATGCGCCGCGTGAGCCAGGTGCGCGACCAGCAGTACAGCCTGCTGCGCGGGCTATTCGCCGGAGGCAGCGACGACGAAGCCGTGGCCCGCCTACATGCGGTGACGCTCGAACCCGGCGCCTTCGCGATCGGGCGAGGGCTAGTCGAAATGAATCTAGGCGTGCAAGTGCGAGCGGTGCGGCGTCCGGGAGCGCGCCTGCGCCTCGCACCGGACCAGGCCGGCCCGCTTCATGAAGGCGACATCGTCGTCCTGCTCGGCGAGCCTGAGCGCCTGCGCGTGGCCGAAGAAAAACTCAGCCGCGGCTAGGCGAAAAAAAAGCCGGCTCGCGCCGGCTTTCTTGAAGGGGCTCTTCGCTTACAGCGAGCGGCAGAGCGCGTAGGTGTTGGTGCCTGTTTCCGCGTAGGCCACCGCGGCGGCCGCCGCCTGGATGGTCGGGTTCGGCGCGGACTGCAGCTGGGCGCGCACGGTGCCCGTGCCGATCAGGCCGTCGTCCATCTGAGTGTCCATGGCGATCGCGACCTTATCCGGGATGTTCGCCGAGCAGATGACCAGACCCGAGAAGCCGCCGAGGACCGTAGAGCCCGCGCCGTCACCCGTCTGCACGCCGATCTGGCCGGCAAAGGCGTTGGTCGGCTGGGTCACACCGCTGCCGGCAACGAAACCGGCGCGGCGCAGATGGTCCCACCAGCTGCACGCTTCGACCGCCGCCGTGCACACCGCGCCGCCGTTGTTGTAGGTGCCCGCCACGATGCCGTTGCCGTTCCCCGCAGTCGCAGCCGTCGGCGTCGTCCAGCGCGTTGCCGCGTTGGCGTCGTCACCGGGAATGGCGCGATAGCGATCCTGGTAGCCGTAGTAGGCGGCCGAGATGCCGGAGAAATCGGCGATGGCGTTCTTGATCTTTGCCTGAGTGATCATTTCCTGGCCCTTCAGGATGCCGCCGAGTAGCAGCCCGATGATGACCAGCACGATGGCGATTTCCACCAGCGTGAAGCCGTGTTGCTTACGAATGGATTCCATGAAACCTCCCTTGTGCTCTTGGTCGAGCAAGACGTATGCCTACCATAACACACTTAAGAAACAATGGTTTGTAAAGGTTTTTGCAAGGAACTTCGTCGGATTGTCGACAGACCTGTCCGATCTTCGACAGCTACCGGCGACGCTCCCGCCCGATGCGCTCCTCTAAGTCCTTGAGTCGCTGGGCAAGGAAGCGAGCCTCGGCCGGGTCCTTGATTTGGCCGCTCGCCAGGAGGCCGCCCAGCATGATGCGCGCGGCCTCCAGCTCGTTCATGTCTTCGAGAATGAAAATTTGCATCTGTCGCGCCCATAGCGGGACGTCCGGCGAGCGCGTGTAGCGATCTATGGCTGCGGCATAGCGTCGTGCGAGCGGCAGATCGTGCAAGCGGTGCTTGGCGAGCAGCGCCGCGTTGGCGAGCGGCTGCCAGCGATGATCGGGATCGACGAAGAACTGGCGATAGATGAACTCGAGCATCAACCGGCTCTTGGCCGGATCAGGAACCTCCGCATATATACGTGATGCGGTGAAGAGCGGATATTCGCTGCGCGGATCGAGCGCAAGGATGGCGTCGAGCCAACCGATGAGCCGTCCGTAGTCCAGCCGCCGAAACGGTTGCGTATTGGTGGCCCCGCTATCGAAAGCCTGGAGGTAGAGCATCGTCACGCGAGCGAGGGCGTTCGGTTCGCCGAAGCTCGCGAGACGCAGCGCCTGCGCGCTCGGCGCCGGCGGCAAGTCTGCTGCCTGCGGCGCGGATGGCGCTTGCAGGCTGCGCCAGGCGATCTGGCCGGCGAGGGCGAAGATCAGGGCGCCCCAGACCACCGCTGGCACGGTGCCGAGTGGCCGCTCGTCGCGGGTCATGCAGCCCTGCGCTGGAAATCGAATACCCCCGCCGCCGCCAGCAACACGGCGTAGAGCACTGCGCCGCAGATGCCCAAGAGGAAGCTGGTCGCATCCGGCGCGCCATAGAGCAGCCAATCGGTGCGGGTGATTCGATCGAGCGCCGGTAGAAGGAGCGCTACAGCCGACAGCGCATGGCGTGCCAACTCTTGCAACACGTTGTCGGGTGCCAGTGGTCCGGCTGCGATCGCCTGCATGGCGCTGATTGAGCGCGCGAGCAGATACAGCCCGATCGTCGCCGCGAGCGCGGGCACGAGCTGCGCGAGGGTCATGGCGAAAAAGAGCGCGGCTGCCGCGACCAGCGCCGCCTCGCAGCCGAGCGAGATCGTCCAGCACAGCACGGCCACCGGCTGCGCCCAGAGGAGCATTGGAATGGCGAACAAAATGGCGAGCAGAGCGCCCAAGGCGACGAATCCGCCGAGCCGGGCAAGGTATTGCGTCGAGCGGGAAAGCGGCAGCGAAAGAGAAAGCTCGAGCCGCTTATCGTCGATCTCGCGGCGCACGCTCGCCACCACCTGTCCGGCGACGAGAAACACCGCGGCTACGCGAAGCAACGCGGCGACCACGGCGGCTTGGAGGACGCGGCTTTCGGTGAGTGCGAGCTGCGAGAGGAAGCCGGCCAGTGCGACGCCCAGCACGAGCGCGAGCAGCGCGAGCCACCCCAACCCGCCGCGCCGCGCTTCGACGAGGGCGAGTCGGGCGAGAATGGCGGCCGGCATGCTTTCGTTTGTAGACTAGTCGCAGCCGCCATGCAACACGCCGCGAGCCAGCACCCGGTCTTCACGCGATTAGCCAATGCGACCTGGACCTTCAGCCAGCGCTATTGGCGCCTCGTCGTCGTCGCGATGCTGCTCCTCCTGCACATCGCCGTTTTCCGCGGCGTCGCGGATCCATGGGCGCGCGCGCTCCTGCTCGCGCACCTGGGCCTGCTCCTCCTCTGGCAGCCGTTCCTGCGCGCCGAGCAGCGCATCTCGCCGACGCAGGGCGTGATCCTTTTGCTCGTTGCGTTCGGCCTGATGGTGCGCCTCGACTGGTGGCTGCTCGCGTTCTGGGTCGTGATCATCGCCGGCCTGGTGGGCGGCAAGGTCTACCAGCACCACGCGAAGTGGCAGCGGCGCGTCTACCTGGTGATGCTCGTCTACCTGCTGGCGCTCCTTGCCATCGCCATCCTTCCCGAGATCGCGCCACGCCGCGAGATCACTGCCGAGACTCGGCGTGCGGCCGAATACATCCTGCCGTTCATGTTCGTGCTGATCGCCCTCTTCCCGGCCGAGCCCGAGGCGGCGGAGGCGGCGCAGATCATCGACTTCTTCTACAGCGTCTTCCTGATGCTGATCCTCGTGGTGGTGATCCTCGGCAGCTTCACCTTCATGGGTTTGACGGGTTCCACCTATCTTGTGTCGCTTACGTACACGGTGTTCCTCACCGCGGCGGCCGTGCTCCTCGTCGGGCTCGCCTGGAACCCGCGCGCGGGCGGCGGGCTCGGCGTGTTCTTCGCGCGTTACCTCTTCTCGATTGGCCTGCCGGTCGAGCGCTGGCTGCAGTCGCTCGCGCAGCTCCTGCAGATCGAGGCGCAGCCGCAACGATTTCTCGAGCAGGCGGTGATCACGCTCGCCGATCTGCCTTCGGTTGCGGGCGTCGCTTGGCGCGCGGGCACGCAGCGCGGGGAGCGCGGCAGCCGCACACCCAACATCGTCGAATTCACGAACGGCGAGCTCGATCTGCGCATCTACTCTCGCTATCGGCTCGGACCGACGCTGCAATGGCACCTGCATCTTCTCGGCCAGATCCTTGGCGAGTTCTACCTCGCCAAGATGCGCGAGGAGAAGCTGCGCGAGGCGAGCTATCTCCAGGCCGTGCACGAGACCGGCGCGCGCACGACGCACGACATCAAGAACCTGCTGCAGTCATTGAACGTGCTGTGCTCCGTGGCGACCGGCTCGGACTATCGGGATTCGGCGCAGCTCAATGCGCTGGTGCGACGCCAGCTGCCGCTCGTCGCGCAACGCCTCGCGCAGACGCTCGAGCGATTGCAGCGCCCGCAGGCCGAGCCCGAGAGCTATGTGAGTGCAACGATTTGGTGGGACGCGATTTCCCGCCAATACCAGAGCGAAGGGGTCGAGTTCAGCCCCGCCAGGATTGCGGCGGATGCCCGGCTGCCGCGCTCACTCTTCGACAGCGTGGCGGACAACCTGATCCGCAACGCGCTCGCCAAGCGCGCAGCCGAGCCGGGCACGCGCGTGCGTGTATCGCTCGAGGGTGGAAGCCTGCGTGTTTCAGATACCGGCAGCGCCGTGCCGGACAGCATCGCCGACGGCCTCTTGCGCGCCCCGATCGCTTCGAGCGGTGGCCTAGGCATCGGCCTCTATCAGGCAGCACGTCAGGCGGAAGCGAGCGGCTATCGGCTTCTGCTCGAGACTAACCGCGACGGCGAGGTCTGCTTTGCTCTCTTGGAGCAGGTCACCGCGGCTGCGAGCGCGGACTCACGGTAGACGGCCGGCCGTCACCAGCCGGCCCATCAGCTCGCCGACCGTGATCCAGCTGAACTGGTCGTCGAATTCTCCGCCAGTGGCTCCAGTGGGCTGCGGCGCGTGATACACGAAGATCGGATCGGCGGTGCCTGCGCCATCGAGGTTCGCCTGCTCGTCGGCACCTGTGCCGGCACTGTTGATTGAGCCATTCTTACCGGTCGAGAATACGATCGCCACGACCAGGCTCGTGGTCATGATGGCGTTCGCCGGTGACGAGGGGCCGCCGCATGACGACGGTGACGTGCTTGGGGCCGGCGTGACCTGGCTCGACTTGCAGATGAGCAGATCGTTCGGCTGACATGCCATGCCATACGTTTTCAGGTTTGTGGCATTCGTCCAGAGGGCGTTTGCCGCCGGCGGGTCACCCGGGCCGCATGTGCCAGGCGCGCGCGTTTTCGCCACGATGTAGCGTATGCGGTTGCCCCACGCATCCACGGCATAGCCGCGCGTGTCGGTCTGCGCGAAGCCAATCGTAGCCGCCGGCAGAAGACCGCCCGTGGCTCCCGACGAAAGCGTCCCGCCGTAGTAATCATCGACGCCACCGCCGGTGCATTTGCCCGTGACCGGATCGCGCACTTCATCGCTCGTCGCATAGGTGCCGCTGTCGCAGGTAGGCCAAGTCGTGCAGCGTGCTGGACAGGGCAGTCGTCCGTTCGCCGCGGCGTAGCCGAGTATCAGTTCGCGCGCTTGCTCCAGGCGGCGGCGCGTCTCTTCGATGGCGCGCTGATCGCTCTGCGCCGAAATCGTGTACATCAGGCTGCTCACGAGCAGCGCAATAATGGTGACCCCTACGGCGAGCTCAACCAGCGTAAAGCCGCGTGCGCGCGCATTCACGGCAGAACGCCCGCTCCTACCAGCCTGCCGTAGAGCTCGCCGGTCGTGATCCAGATGAACTGGTCATCGAACTCGCCATTCGCCGCCTCGCTGCCGGCGAGCGGGTGGTAGACGAAGCTCGCATCTCCGTCGAGGTTGGCAGCCTCGTCGATCCGGCCGAATCCGGTCGCGGCGGTCGCGGTCTGCGCGCTGTTGAAGTTCTTCCCGGTGGAGAACAGGATCGCCGTTACCAGGCCGGTACCGGCGACCTGATTCGTGCTCGCGACACAGCTCGAGGCGGTGATCGGTCCGGTCGCCGACTTGCAGATCAGAAGATCCGGAGGCTGGCAGGTCAGGCCGTAGGTCTTCAGGTTGGCCGCGCTCGTGTATACGAGCGTGTTGGCCGGCGCGCACGCCGGCGAGGTCTTGGTCACCACGTAGCGGATGCGATTGCCCCAGATGTCGACCGCAAAGCCGTTCGATTCCGTCGTCTGAAATCCGATGGTCGCGGCCGGCAGGTAGCCGTCGTAATAGTTCGAGCAGTTGCCGTGCGACTGCACCGTCGTGGTCTCGGTGTTGACGCAGGTACCGGTGGACGCCGTGCAGAAGCTTTCCAGTCCAGTGCTGTTGCTTGCGCTGCTCACGTAGCGCGCGGGGCAAGGCAGCCGTCCATTCGCCAGGGCGAAGGCGAGCACGAGTTCTTTCGCCTGCTCGAGCCGGCGCCGAGTGTCATCCATGTTGCGCTGGTCGGTCTG
>JAFARH010000034.1 GCA_019245555.1 Betaproteobacteria bacterium | reverse complement strand
CGCTTTGTGCTTGAGCTGGTGCGCGAGCGTTTTGCCTCGCGCATCGAACGTCTCGCCGCCGAAGCGTCCGGCAAGGAACTCGGCGTGCGGCTAGTGCTTGCTCGCGGCGCCGAGGCGCCCGCCCGTAGCGCGAGCGCGCCCAGTGCCGTGCGCCCCCCTGCGGAGCCCGTAGTGCAGGAGCGCTCACGCCTTAACCGGGGCTTTTCCTTTGACAGCTTTGTTACCGGCAAGGCGAACCAGCTCGCGCGGGCGGCCGCCATCCAGGTCGCCGAGAACCCCGGCATCTCCTACAACCCGCTCTTCGTTTACGGCGGTGTGGGCCTTGGCAAGACTCACCTCGTCCAAGCGATCGGTAACCAAGTCGCCGATCGTCGTCCTCAGGCGCGCATCCGCTATATCCATGCCGAACAGTACGTCACCGACGTGGTGCGCGCGTACCAGCAGAAGTCGTTCGACGAGTTCAAGCGCTATTACCACTCGCTCGACCTCCTGCTAATCGACGACATCCAGTTCTTCTCCAACAAAGGCCGTACGCAGGAAGAGTTCTTCTATGCGTTCAATGCCCTGGTCGAGGCGCATAAGCAGATCGTGATCACCTGCGATACCTACCCGAAGGAGATCGCGGGGATGGAAGAGCGGCTAATCTCCCGATTTGGCTGGGGCCTCACCGTGGCGATCGAGCCGCCCGAGCTCGAGATGCGGGTCGCCATCGTCCTCAAGAAGGCCGAGGCGGACGCCGTTGAGGTCTCCGAGGAGATCGCGTTCTTCATCGCGAAGCACATCCGGTCGAACGTGCGAGAGCTGGAAGGCGCGCTGAAAAAGGTGCTCGCATTTTCCCGCTTCACCGGCCGCGAGCTATCGCTTGATCTAGCCAAGGAAGCGCTGCGCGACATCCTGAACCTCAATAGCCGCCAAGTGAGCGTCGAGGGGATCCAGAAGACGGTCGCGGAGTACTTCAAAATCAAGAGCTCCGGCATGCACTCCAAGAAGCGCAGCCGGAACGTCGCGCGGCCGCGCCAGGTGGCCATGGCGCTTGCCAAGGACTTGACGCAAATGAGCCTACCGGAGATCGGCGAAGCCTTCGGCAACCGTGACCACACGACCGTACTCCACGCCTGCCGCACCATTGCGAGCCTGCGCGTACGCGATACATCGCTTAACCGCGATTACCTCGTACTCGAGCAAGTGCTCAAGGGCTGATCGATGCAAAAGCTGTGTGTGCCGAACGAACAATCTGTGGATAAAAGACTGCGGTGAGAATTCCCCGCAATCTGTCCCCAGAGTCTCACATTTCCTCCACAGCTTGCTCCGGTATGAACGGAACTACCAAGACGTTGCCCAGGAACAGGATTTTCGGGTTGTCCCAAGAAAACGTGCGCTCTATTAGCTACTACTAATTAGGTAAAGAACAATGATCAAAGCAAAGCGCGACGAACTCCTTGCACCGTTGTCTGCGGTGAGCGGCATCATCGAACGGCGCCATACGCTGCCGATCTTGTCCAACGTGCTGATTGACGGCTCGGCCGACTCCATCAGCTTTCTCGCCACCGATATCGAGATCCAGATCAGCGCCCGCAGCGGGATCGGTGCCGGTAAGGACGCCAAGTCGCTCACCGTCGGTGCTCGGAAGCTCTTGGACATCCTGCGTGCGCTGCCTGAGGACGTGGAGGTGAGCCTGCAACCTCAAGACAAGCGTCTTCTCGTCAGAACGGGAAAGAGCCGGTTCAATTTGCAGACGCTGCCCGCCGAGGACTTCCCGAAACTCGCGAAAGCCGCTGGGGAAAGCATCAAGTTCACCCTGCCGCAGAAGACCTTGAGGCGGCAGCTCGGCCTGGTGCAATACGCGATGGCACAGCAGGACATCCGTTATTACCTCAATGGCCTCCTGATGGTCATTGATGGGGGCGAGCTCAAGCTCGTAGCGACGGACGGCCATCGCTTGGCGTTCGCGTCCATGCCGGTACAGGCCGGCACGGCACGTCAGGAAGCGATTATTCCCCGCAAAACCGTCGTGGAGCTCACCAAGCTCCTTGCTGATAGCGACGAGGAAGTGAAGATCGAGCTCTCGGCGACGCAGGCGGGATTCAGCTTCGGCACCATCCAGGTGGTCTCGAAGCTGATCGACGGCAAGTTTCCGGATTACACGCGGGTCATTCCG
>JAFARH010000086.1 GCA_019245555.1 Betaproteobacteria bacterium | reverse complement strand
CGTCGGCGATGTCCATCGCATACTCGGCGAAGATCACCGGATCGTTGTAGGTGAAGGCCACCGACTTGCAGCCGAGCTTGAGCGCGGAGCTCGCGATCGCGTCGGGACTCGCCTGGTCCTGCAGGCGATCCATCTCGCGCGACTTCGAGATGTCCCAGTTCTGGCAGAACTTGCAGGCGAGGTTGCAGCCCGCGGTGCCGAACGAAAGGATGCTCGAGCCTGGATAGAAGTGATTAAGCGGCTTTTTCTCGACGGGATCGATGCAGAAGCCGGAGGAGCGGCCGTACGTGGTGAGCACCATGCGGTCGTTCTCGCGCTTGCGGACGAAGCAGAGACCGCGCTGCCCCTCGTGCAGCTTGCAGTCGCGCGGGCAGAGGTCGCACTTCAGGCGCCCGTCCTCCTGCATGTGCCACCAGCGACCGGGATAGCTTTCCCTCATTCCTTCCACTTCGTCACCTTGTAGCGCCAGACGCGGCAGCGGCCGAGGCGCACGTCCCCAGGCAGCCCCGCCTTGCGCGCCAGCTCGGCGAGGAACTGTCGCTTGTCGGGAATGCTTTCCCAGACCTGCGGCAGGAACGTGGCGCGGCGGCCATCGCACTCGAGGATGATGCCGTCCTCGTCTTGGCGAATCTGCGCGAGGAGATCCGCCTCGTCGGCGAAGCGCATCGGCTTGGCCGGCGAAAGCAGCGATACCTCGACGCGGATGCTTGGCCACTCGGCCGCAGCGACCGGCGGAAACCGCGGATCGCGGAACGCCGCAGAGATTGCGTTTTCCGCCGCATCGTCGCCGAGCGCCCGCGCGGCCTCGAGGCTGCCAATACAGCCGCGCAGCGCGCCGTCCTTTGTGAGAGTGATGAACGTGGCGCCGTTCTGCCTGAGCCACGGCGCGTCCGGCATTGAGGCAGAGCCGAACAGCTTCGATTCGATGGCGCTGCGTGCGATACGCAGGAGTGTCTTTCCGGCATCGTCGAGCGAAAGATCGGCACCTGCCTCGTGCAAGGCGAACGCCGAATAGCCGACCACTTGCCCTTTGCCACCTGCGGTATCTCCCGAGTTGCAGGCGGCGAGCAGGCGAATGGACATGTTCTTGCTTTTCGCGAGCGCGAGGAATCCATTCAGGGGCGTCGCGCCGCATGCTTCCTCGTGATGCACGTTGGTGGCGAAGCTGCCGATCCGGTCGAGCGTCGCGCCATCAATGACGCGCGCCTGCGCATAAGGGTGGTAGTGCGAGAGATCGGTCGAGATGACGATCAGCGTCTCGGGTCCGCCCCAAAGCCGCTCTATGACCTGCGCCACTTCCTGCACGTTCGCGTCGCCAACCGCGAAGGGAGCCAGGGCAAAGTTGCCGAGCTGGCGCTGCAGGAACGGCAGCTGCACTTCCAGCGCGTGCTCCTGCAAGTGCGCGCGATCGCTCGTCACGACCTGCGGGAGGCTGCGCACCTGGTCGAGCGCGGCGCGGTCGATCGGCACGAGGCCGAGCGGCGTCGCGAAAGCCTCATCGCTCGGAATCGCGAGGCCGCGCACCGGCACGCGGTGCACCGGGCCGAGCATCACCACGCGCCGCACGATGCCGCGCGCCGCGCCGAGCTCCTCATAGGCGTGAGCAGCGACGCCGCCGGAGTAGATATAGCCGGCGTGCGGCACGATCAACGCCTTCGGGAATCCGAGCCGCGGCTGCGACTGCTCGACGCCGCCGAAGAGCTCGTTCAGCTCTTGAGCGAGGGTGCGGGCGTCGCCCGGATAGAACATGCCAGCGACGGCGGCGGAGCGGATGGAAGCCATAGTCTTTCTATGTAGGGGTGGAGTCAGCCCGCGTCAAGGAGTTGGAGCACTTTACTGAGCGCGTGCTCTACGGATTGTCGGCGCACAGCGTCACGATCGCCCGAGAAGCGCTGCGTTTCCGCGATGGCGTCATGGCCTTTGCGTGCCCAAGCGAAGCACACGGTACCAACTGGCTTCGCGGCGCTGCCGCCGCCCGGACCAGCGATGCCGGTAATCGCTAGCGAGACCGTGCCGCGGCTGTGCTTGAGCGCACCGAGCGCCATCTCGCGCGCTGTCTCCTCGCTCACCGCGCCATGCATCTCGATCGTTGCATGGCGCACGCCGAGCATTTCCTCCTTCGCGGCATTCGAGTAGGTGACGAAGCCGCGCTCGAACCAGTCCGATGATCCGGCGATGGCGGTCATCGCCTGCGCCGCCCATCCGCCGGTGCAGGACTCCGCCGTTACCAGCTTTTGCTTGCGCGCCTTCAGACGCGCGCCGAGTTTTTCTGCGAGCGCGTTCATCCGAGCAGCCGTTTGACCGCCGCGAGGCAGACGAGCGTATAACCGGCGGCGAGCAGATCGTCGAACATCACGCCAAAACCGCCGCGCACGCGCCGGTCGAACCAGTCGATCGGCGGCGGCTTGCCGATGTCGAAGGCGCGGAAGAGGACGAAGGCCGCGGCCTGCCATGCAAGATCGCGCGGCACGATGACGAGGACGAGGAGGAAAGCGACCATCTCATCCCAGACCATCGCCGAATGGTCGGACACGCCGAGATGTCGGCCGGTGACCTCGCAGGCCCATATGCCGGTAATGAAGGCGAGCGCCAGAATCGCAAGTAGTAGTGAGGGCGCAACGACGCCGCCGAGGAACCAGCCGATCGGCCAGGCGACGAGAGTCCCGACTGTGCCCGGCCCAACGGGTGAGAGGCCCGAGCCGAAGCCGAGCGCAAGGGCGTGCGCCGGATGCGAGAACGTGAATCCGGCGCTCGGCTGCGCGGCGGTCACTTCGCCTCGCGAAAGTGGTCGTAGCTGCGCCGGTACTGCATCGGCTGGCCGTCGGCGCCGCGCACGACGAGCTTCGCATCGCCCGCCTCGATCGTCCCGATGCGCGACAGTGGCAGGCCGAGCTCGGCCGAAAGCGACTCGATGGCCTGGCGCTGTTGAGGTACCGCAGTGAAGACGAGTTCATAGTCATCACCGCCGGACAGAACGCAATCGCGCTCCAGGTCGCCGCGGCCGCGCAGCGCGGCCAACCGAGGAATGCGCTCATAGTCGATCACTGCTCCAACCTGCGAGCGCTCGAGGATGTGGCCCAAGTCGCCGGTCAGGCCATCGGACACGTCGATCGCGGCATGCGCGACGCCACGCAACCGCTCTCCCAGTTCGACGCGCGGCTCG
Organism: Betaproteobacteria bacterium; assembly: GCA_019245555.1. Taxonomy (GTDB): domain Bacteria; phylum Pseudomonadota; class Gammaproteobacteria; order Burkholderiales; family SG8-39; genus SCGC-AG-212-J23. Next base: position 3,091 of record JAFARH010000086.1, on the reverse strand, counting down.
GGCTCATGCAATCGCTTCGCCGCCTCGGCAATCTGGGGATGCTTGAGCGCGAGAGCTGCGCCGCCGAGCTCACCGGAGACCCAGATGTCATCGCCCGGTTTCGCCGCGCTGCGATACATCGCGACGCCCGCCGGCACTTCGCCAAGCGCGACGATGCTGATGGTGACGAGCGGCGAGCGTGTCGTGTCGCCGCCGATCAGCTCGACGCCGAAGCGATCGGCGATCGCGAAGAAGCCAGCCGAGAATTCCTCGAGCCATTTCGGATCCGCTGCAGGCAGGCCCAGCGCGAGCAGCGCCCAGCGGGGCGCGGCGCCCATGGCGGCGAGGTCTGAGAGGTTGACCGCGAGAGATTTGTGTCCGAGTGAACGCGGCGTGGCGCTGGCCAGGAAATGCCGGCCTTCGACCAGCATGTCGGTCGTCATGGCGAGCTCGAGTCCGGCATTCGGCCGTACCAGCGCGCAGTCGTCGCCGACGCCGAGCAGGGCGCCGTAGTTCATGCTGCGCGGCGCTCTATCGAAAAAGCGCCGGATGAGCTCGAATTCGCCCACGACGGGGCTAGGCGGGATTGCGTGCCCGGCCGACCTCATCCGGGCGAAGGCGCGCCGCGATCTTCTCGAGCACGCCGTTGACGAAGCGATAGCCTTCCGTGCCGCCAAAGCTCTTGCCGAGCTCGATCGCCTCGTTCAGCACGACCTTGAACGGCGTCTCCGGGTGCGCCGAAAGCTCGAGCGCGCCGATATAGAGGATCGAACGCTCCACCGGCGAGAGCTTGGCGAGATCGCGATCGAGGTGCGGCACGATCAGCCCCTGCAACTCGCCGACCCGGTCGCGCACGCCGGCGACCAGCGATTCGGCAAACTTGTCGAACCCCTCTAAGTCGCGAGCCTCGACCAGCGGGTCGCCGCCGGAAAGTTGCCAGGCGTAGAGCGCCTGCAGCGCGACTTCGCGCGCCTGGCGCCTAGCGCTTTTCATTGACGCTACTCTTCAATTTCGCCATTTCCACTGCAACCCGCACCGCTTCGGCGCCCTTGTCGAGCCGCGCCTCGGCCTGTGCCTCGTCTTCCGTCGTGAGGATGCCGTTAGCAATCGGCAGGCCGGAATCGAGCGCCACGTCCATCACGCCGCGCGCCGATTCGTTCGATACGACCTCGAAGTGATACGTCTCGCCGCGGATCACCAAGCCGACCGCGACGAGGGCGTCGTACTTGCCGCTCTTCGCCATCCATTGCAGTGCCACGGGAATCTCCAGCGCCCCTGGCACCGACACCACGGAGGCCTGGGCGCCGAGCTTCTTCGCCTCTGCCTGGGCGCGCTCGAGGAGCTTCGATGCGAGCGCATCGTTGAATCGGCTCGCGACGATCCCGAGCCGCATCAGCCGCGCTTCGCGTAGCCGGTGACTTCGAGGCCGAAGCCGGCCATGCTCGGCATCTTGCGCGGCGCCGCCATCAGCCGCATGCGGCCGATGCCGAGGTCGCGCAGGATTTGCGCACCGATACCGTAGACGCGGAGGTCGACGCTGCGTCCTTGTGCGGGACGTTCGTCGGCGAGCCGCGCCGAGAGAGACTGCGTGGTCTGGGTGCAGTTGAGCAGCACCATCGCGCCACAGCCGGCCTCGCGAATCGCGCTCAGCGCCTCGCCTACTCCCCAGGAGTGTGCGCTCGCACCAACGTCAAGCAGATCGACGATCGAAAGCGGCTCATGAACTCGCACGAGTGTTTCCTTCTCTCGCGTCGGCGTACCGAGCACCAGCGCGAGATGAATGGCGCTGACGGCGAGGTCACGGTAGGCGACGAGGTGGAACCGGCCCCAAGCCGTTTCGATGTCGCGCTCGAGCGTACGCTGCACGAGCGATTCGTTACGGCTGCGGTACTCGATGAGATCGGCGATGGTGCCGATCTTGAGCTGATGCTCGGCGGCGAAATGCAGCAGATCCGGCAGGCGCGCCATGCTGCCATCGTCGCGCATGATCTCGCACAGCACCGCCGCGGGCGCGAGGCCGGCGAGCCGGGCGAGATCGCAGCACGCTTCGGTGTGACCCGCGCGTACGAGGACGCCGCCCGGCTGCGCGATCAGCGGGAAGACATGCCCCGGCTGCACGATGTGCTCGGGTCGCGCGTCGAGCGAGGCCGCGACCTTGATGGTCAGGGCGCGGTCGTGCGCCGAGATGCCGGTAGCGATGCCTTCGGCAGCTTCGATGGAAACGGTGAAGTTCGTGCCGTGGCGCGAGCGGTTCTGCTCGACCATCGGGCGCAGGCCGAGTCTTGCCGCATGCCCCTCGGTGATCGGCATGCAGATGAGGCCGCGGCCATGCTTCGCGAGGAAGTTGATCTTGTCTGCGGAGACGAACTCGGCGGCGAACACGAGGTCGCCTTCGTTCTCGCGGTCCTCGTCGTCGACGAGCACGACGATGCGACCCGCGCGGATCTCCGAGATGATCTCGCTGACAGGGCTTATGGCGACGGCCTCGCGACGCATAAGCCCCGGATTTTACTCTTCGGAACCGCCCTCTTCGCCCGCACCGGTCTTCTCGCGGATGCGAGCCGACTTGCCGGAGCGTGCGCGGAGGTAATAGAGCTTCGCGCGCCGCACGTCGCCTTTGCGCTTCACTTCAATGGAGGCGATGAGCGGAGAGTAGGTCTGGAACGTGCGCTCGACGCCCTCGCCCGAGGACACCTTGCGCACGATGAATGAGGAATTGAGGCCGCGGTTGCGCTTGGCGATCACCATGCCTTCGAAAGCCTGCACGCGCTTTCTCTCGCCTTCGACCACGTTCACGTTGACGAGCACCGTGTCGCCGGGCTCGAAGTCCGGAATCTGTTTCCCTAGGCGCTTGATCTCTTCTTGCTCGATTGTCTTGATCAAATCCATGTTCAGCTCCCGCTTCTATTCCTATGGTCTTTTTGGAACTCGGCCAGCAGCGCCTGTTCCTCCTTGCTCATGCCCCGCGCCTGCAACAGCTCCGGGCGTCTCAGCCACGTCCTGCCCAGCGCCTGCTTCAGGCGCCAGCGCCTGATGTTCTCATGGTGCCCGGAGAGCAATACCTCCGGTACCTTCTCGCCCGCCGCATCTTCCGGCCATCGCTCGGCCGCGT
>JAFARH010000328.1 GCA_019245555.1 Betaproteobacteria bacterium | reverse complement strand
AAGAAGGGCATGGCCGAAATGAAAGAGGCCCATCCCCTTACGGAAGTTGGGCCTCAGTGCGCCGTGTGTACCTTTGGGAGTATGCACAGGCGCAAACAGATTATGCAGCCGGAGTAAGAAGCAGCGAAGTAATTGATTAACCGGCCCGCCCTCACTCGCTAACGGACATCGCGCATCCCACGGCGAGCCGGCAGCCAATGCGTGACTAAACTCGTCGAGCGAGACGCGCGATAGGCGCTACTTCTTCTTGCCCTTTTTCATGTTGTCTTCCTTCGCCCTGTACTGCATCGCCAAGCGGAGCTGCTCGATCGCCTTCCGGCTATCGGATATGGCTTGAGCCTTATGTCCGCCGAAATCGTGGGGGGCATGCTCCATGTATTCAATTGCACCTTCCAGAGCGCGGACGGCGTTGGCGATTCGTGGATGCTCGCCCATTTCACTTTTCGCCGTCTGCTGCGCAAATCCGAGCGGCGTAAACGCGAGCATTGTGGACGCAATTGCTCCAAGAACGACTCTTCTCATGACTAGCCTCCCATGGTGAGCGTCAGGTTCAACGCGGAATAGTCCGCGTGCTCGGACTAACGCAGCGTTGTTAGCAATGGTTGACCCGCGACCCAGCGAAGCGAAACGTTCGCTGCGATGCAGCAGAGATCTCGACGGGTACTCCATCTGAATCGTGCCGACAAGTCGGAGAAGGCGACGGCGCACATGGTCAGTAGCGATTGGATCGTTGGGACGCGGCTCCGCGGTCCGCAAGAGTTCGCCGACCAATTCCTCCAGTGCCGATTAGTCCAGAGGCACGGTCTCTTTTGCCCAAAGATGCGACACCGCTATGACGACGAGCAATACGACCTGGCAGCCGACTAAGCCCCAAACGCCCCAGGGAATGAACTTGATTGCGAGGATGGAAACCACTACGGACAAGATAGTCCATACGGTCGAAGCTATCTTCCCACGCCCTGCAAAACGGTCGACCAGCACTGCACAAACGACTAAGCCAATGACCGAGCCGTAGTCCATTTTTCCCCCGGAATCGTCGGCAACCATTCCTCCAGCTTTTGCATCACGGCCTCGACCCCCAAGTCGGCTACGCGGGTACCGGACCGCACGTAAGCGAAAGGCACGCCCCAAGGTCGCCACGCGGCTGGATCAGCGCTGGCAAAGAGGACAAACGCGGGCGTGCTCATCGCTGCCGCGACGTGCATCGGGCCACCGTCGCTGCATATCAGGAAGCGCGATTGCCAGGTGAGCGCCGCAAAGTGATGCACGCTCGGCGTGACGACGCTGGGCGAGCCAATTCCGCGCAGTAGCTCCCGGTCCTCACCTACCCCGCAGAGCAACGTAGGCACACAGTGGCGGTGCGAGAGCCACTCCACTGTTTGCTTGATCGAGCGGGCGGTCCACCGCCCCTCGGGGCGGGCTGACGACACGTTGAAAAGCGCATACTTGCGCGCTCGCAAGCCGTGATCTGCGATTTGCTTCTCCGCCCAAGTCTCGTGTTCCGGGCTCAGTGGGAAACTAACGTCGATTTCCGAGGGCGGGATGTCGAGCGGCTCTGCTAGGCGCAAGCAGCGCTCGATCTGATGCTCACGAGCAATAGGCTGCAACACCGGCACGCTGAAGCAGAATTCCAGCGCATGACCCGCTGGCGGTATGAACCCCAAGCGCCGCGGACTGCCGGTTGCGTACGTAATGACGGCGAGGAGTTTAGAGAAACCTCCGGCGATAGCGATCGTGATGTCATAACCCTCGTCGCGAATAGGACGAACGAGGCGCGGGAGGTTGAAGTAATGATTTCGCAGAAGGCCACTGCCGCGCCGGTAGACGATGACGCGGTCCACGATGCTTGACCCTTGGACGATGCAGGCATTGCGCTCGCTCGCGAGCATGTCCAGGCGCGCTGCAGGAAAGCCGGCGCGCAACCGGCGCACGAGCGGTAGCGCGCAGATCATGTCGCCAATGCCGTTACGTCGGATGAGCAAGATCTTGCGCGGCGGCTCGCGCCCCGCAGGTCTTGGAGCTCCGTATATAAGGCCAAACAATGGAGCAAGCAAATTCATGAAGAAACGAGCCGCTAGGACATCTGGAAATGCTGCGCGCGAATGCTTGCGTGGCAGTTAAGAGAGGCTTGCGCGCTGCTTACCGTTACCAGCCAAATGACAGCAAACGATCAGCGGCCCACTTCGCCTGTGTCGGAGAAGCAATGCGGGCGATCTTCCGTGAGAGAGTGAAGAAAGATGGGGGCGGCTAGGCGGGCCTGAACGCTGGACCTATCCATCGAGGCGCGCTTCGCGGCCCAAAGCGGACATACGATAGAGGCAAGCGCATGGCGGCTGTCCTGCGCCGCTTCTCCGAGGCGGAAAGGAAGCGCCGTGCCGAAGGCGACTTTGCGCCGTAGCTAGCGACTCCTTTCGACCCAAAGCGGACGTTGACGTTGCAGCACTTCATACAACTGACTTATGCGGCGCATAACGGTAGGTGAACTGTTCCTGATTCCTCAGCGCAACGGGAAATTTACCCTTGGTCAGGTACTCGCGTTATGGCCTCGCCGGCCAGGGATAGCGGTGGTTGCACTCTTCGAACCGGAGTTGAGTCAAGCGGATTCGGCTCTATGCGCTAAGGTAGCGCGTGATTGCTCCGCAACGCGTCGCCTCGTGGCCGTGCTTTCGACTGGGGTAGGAACCATCAGCCCGAAATGGTGGAAGCCGATGGGGCCGGTTGATGTAACGCTACCAGCAGATTTCTTGCCGGAGGTTCCATTTAGGACGAAAAACAGAAGGACGAAAAGCAGAACAGGTGCAGTAGTAGAAAGCGCCCCGCTCGTGGAGGCTCTAATCGCGGCATTCCGGGGTTTCGTTGGGTGGGACATCCCTCTGCCACGACGTCCTGGCTATCTTAAGAGCCTGCTATTCCGAAAGTCCGCGTTGCAATGAACCGTCGCAGGTCCGGAAACAGGACCTTGTCTGCTTACGACCCAAAGCGGACATTAAGCGACTCATTCCGCTGGCACTTAAGAATGTAGTAACTTGCCCCGCAGCTCTAACGCTTGGTGCGCTCTTGAAGCGAATGTGGCAACGCGATGTAGCCGTCGCAGTCTGCACGGCGGTACTAATAACTCTGCTATTCGCCAACGGGCAGGTCGATTTTGCTCTCGCACGGCCGTTTTTCAGCCCCGACGCTTTAGAGCACTGGCCGCTTGGCCGGGAAATGCCATGGTCGATTCTCTATCAGGCAGCCCCATGGATTACAGCCTCGCTCGTACTTGGTGGTTTGGCATTTCTTGTACTCGCTTTTATTCGTCATGATCGATCCCTTCAGCGCAAAGCGGTCTTCGTGGTCCTGAGCGTGGTGCTTGGACCGGGGCTTTTGGTAAACGCCATATTCAAAGATCACTGGGATCGCCCTCGTCCGCGGGATGTCGTGGAGTTCGGCGGAACGCTGCATTACTCACCGGCGCCACTGCGCGGAGATGGCGGCAAGTCCTTTCCGTGTGGGCACTGCTCCGTGGGTTTTCTGTACGCGCTCGGTTGGTGGTTATGGAGGCGCCAGGAGCGCTGTGCTATCGCGTCGCTTGCTGTCGGCCTGGCAGTCGGCATGGCTCTTGGCATTGGGCGGATGGCAGCCGGCGGACACTTTCCGTCGGACATTGTCTGGTCGGCGTTCATCTCTTTCACGATCGCACATTGGCTTTATTGGTACGGGCTGAAGATACCCTTCCACGAGAGCGATACGCAGGTCCCAACCGCGCGATGGTCGCTTCGCTATGGCCTTCCTGTGGTTGCCGGTGCGGCGGGGGTCGGCGTGCTGATCGCTCTCTACGTGACCGCGCACGGGCGGCTACTAAACGAGACCATCCCGCTTACCTCGCTTGGGGCCCCCGTGCATTCCTTCGAGTTCTCGGCACCCACATCCGACGTTGAAATCATCGTTGTGGACTCGACAACGGGTGACATCCGCGTAAGCGGCGAGCTGCATGGGTTTGGACTGCCCGGCAGTAGCCTCGATGCCAAGCACGACTTTATCGATTCCGCGCTCCGCTATTTCATTGAACAGAACGGCTGGTTCACCGATCTCGATTGCAGAGTCTCTTTCGAGATACCAGCGCGAACTCTTCGGGCCATAGCCGTGCATGTCGGGAAAGGCAACATCCTCCTGAGGGACGCCACGCGAGAGCACTTGGTTCGGCGCGGCAAGCTCCGTCTGGACCTGCAAAGCAATTCGGGGCGAATCCGGCGGTCGGAAGACGATTAAAACTGCTTGCGCAGACCTACGGAAAATCCGTGCGGTAGGATTCTCAGAATAATCGGGCTATCGTGCTTCCAGGCGAGGTAGCCGGTCGCGGTGCCAAGCGCCCAACCTGCTAGCACATCGGTCTGCCAGTGCTCTCCGACCCGTACGCGAGCGATCGCATCGTAGGCCGGTAGCAGTTCGAGCGCCCAGACAGCGGGATGATCGTGCGCATATTCGAGAACGTAGGGTGTGACGATGCCGCTTATCTCGGAGACCTCTCCGCTCGGGAAACTGTGGCCGCCCTGAAACCATTGGTTTGGATCATTCGTCTCCGAGGGGCGCAGCCGGCCGAATGCGCGCTTTGCAACCTCGGCAGTGATGCCGGCCAATGCAACTGAGTCGATTGACTGCCAAGCCGCTTTGCCGACCCGACTTTCGCCACCCTCCCAAATGGCAAATGCAATGTCGCCAAACAACAACCCGTAACGCAGCGCATTCTGGTTGCTTCGGGTCCAGATGCCGCTGTCTTGCGGTTCCACGGGGTGATCGATGCCTGCTCGTGCGACGGAGGCAAGAAACAGCAGAAAAAAGGCGACGAGGGGAATTCGGCGCACCTACCCGTCTTTATAAACGCTCCGATATGACGAAGCCCTGTCGAATTGGTGAACGTCCGCTATCGACCCAAAGCGGATTTCACCCTGAATTGGTAGTCATGATGGATAACTCATCATGGTGCATAGTGACAGAGGTCAAGCTCATACTCTGTCAGTCGGCCGAAAGAAAACTTACCGTCTCGTCGGCAAATGCTTGGCAGCTGTCGTCATTCAGCCGCGCTGCAGTGGACGCTCTTAAGCTCCATCGACCTTACCTCCGCGGGTGATTCCAAGGCTATGCCGACTTCCCGATCTATTTCGCCATGCTCCACCAGCGTAGTCAGCGCAACACTGAAATCTTTTAGTGCCTCGGCGTCGCCGTTGGCCTGCCTGATTGCCACCCAAGCGATGCATTTCATTGGCACCAGGACGCTCGATACCGAAGTGGATTTGAGCGGATAGTTGTAGCGCACCCTCACTGAAACCTTGCAGTAACGCTCAAAAGTAGTGCAAACCATCTTGGGATCTAGCGTTCGTATCTGCACCCCTTGTCCTAGCGCCACATGTATCTGAAAGATCAGAGCTACGGCTACAAGCAACGGGTAGCGCCTTACTGCCCCACTGGAACCCAGC
>JAFARH010000287.1 GCA_019245555.1 Betaproteobacteria bacterium | reverse complement strand
GCACGTTACGGCAAGCTCCCACTGGCCCGCTGCCTGCAGCCGGCGATCGGCTACGCACGCGATGGCTTTCCGGTCAGCAAGCGGTTGGCGCGGTGGATTGCCGAGGCGAAGGACGACCTCAAGCGTGATCCCGCATCAGCCGCTCTTTTCCTGCGTGGTGAGAGCACGATTAAGAATCCCGCCCTGGCTAGGACGCTCCAGGCCTTTGCGGACAAAGGCCGCAGCGGCTTCTATGAAGGCGAAGTCGCTGCAGACCTTGCGAAGCTCGGCGGCTTCTTCAACGCCAAGGACTTGGCTGCACAAGACGCGCGGTGGGGCGAGCCGATCAAAGGCACCTACAAGGGCGTGACGATCTACGAAACGCCGCCGCCGACGCAAGGATTCACGGTGCTCGAGATGCTCAACCTGATCGAGCCGCTCGAGCTCGGACCTTACCAAGGACCCGATCAGGCGCATCTCCTCGTGCAGGCGAAGCAGATCGCTTATCACGACCGCGAGGGGCAGCTCGCCGATCCGCGATTTGCGGATGTGCCGGTCGTGAAGCTGACCTCCAAGCCGTATGCAGACCAGCGCCGCGAGCTCATCGATCCGAAGCGTGCGCTGCCGTGGGACAAGGTGCCGTCTTATGGGAGTCTGACCGGCGACACGGTCTATGTTGCCGCGGTCGACGCGGAAGGCAACGCGGCGTCGCTCATCTTCAGCCTGTACGGTGTGTTCGGCTCATGCATCACCTCCGCCGAGACCGGCGTCGTGCTGCAGAACAGGAGCGCGTATTTCTCGCTCGATCCCAAGCATCCGAATCGCCTCGAACCGGGGAAAACGCCTCTACACACGCTGATCGCGTCGATGGCATTCAAGAAAGAGAAGCTGTGGGCGGTGCTCGGCTGCATGGGCGCCGACGGGCAGCCGCAGATCCACCTGCAGGCGTACGTAGCGATGATCGACTACGGCCGCGACATCCAGGAGGCGGTCGGCGGCCCGCGCTGGCTCTCCGGACGATTCGCGCTCGGCGAGGCGCGCGACACGCTGCACATCGAGGCGCGCTTTCCGCGCGCGACGATCGAGGAGCTCGAGCGCCGCGGCCATCTCGTCGAGCGCTGGGGCGACTACAGCGAGCTCGCCGGGCACGCGCATGGCATCACCATCGCCGACAACGGCGAGCTCATCGGCGGCTTCGATCCGCGCAGCGATGGCGCAGCGATCGGATATTGATGCTTGCGCTCGAGATCATCGCGGAACGCAAGATCGCGGAAGCGATCGAGCGCGGCGAGTTCGACCACTTGCCCGGCGCCGGACAGCCGCTCGATCTCGACGACCTCGATCCCTCGCTGCCCGAGGAGCTGCGGCTTGCTTATCGCATCCTCAAGAATGCCGGCATGAGCGATGCGGACATGGCCGCGGAGGAGACCGCAGAGCGCGCGAGGGCACGAAAGAAGCTCGTGCTCCTCGAGAAGCGGATCGAAGCGCGTTACTACGAGCTGGCGGTCGCCAAGCTCGGTCGCTGACTGCTACTGCTTGGCGGTCTTCGCCTCGTGCGCGGCGATCGAGCTCTTCAGCTCGTTGTACTCGCTGCAGCCGAAGAAACAGAGCTTGTCGAGCGCCCCGAGCTCTTCTTTCGCCTTGGCGACGTTGCCGACCATCAGGTAGGCCTCGCCGAGGTATTCGTGCGCGCCGCGATGCTTCGGGTCGAGGCGCAGCGCCTCGTTGTAATGCTTGAACACGAGGTCCATGTCAGGCGTGCCGCCCTTGCGCAGCGAGTACGCATAGAGGCTGTGGTAATCGGGGTTGTTGGGATCCTTGGTGATCGCGGCCTGCATTGTCGTAGCGGCAGTCTTCCAGTCCTTCTGGTCGACCGCTGCGTGATACTTGTCCATCATCGGGTCGGAACGGGCCGATGATCCGGGCGTGTCGGCGGCAAATGCCGCGTTGGCCGAGACGGCGAGCGCTAAGATGACCAGTACGGTTTTCATGGTTCCCCTTTCAAGAATACGCATCGTACTCCTTGCCAGTGCGCTAACACTCGCCTTGCCATGCGCATTCCCCGCGCCGCCGAAGTCCCACACGGAAGCGATCTCCGCGCTCTCCAACCCGGAAGTGGCGATAAGGCTGGAAGCTATCGCCTGGCTTGCAGATTACGGCACGATGTCCGACGCGCCTCGGCTGCACGAGCGACTACGCGATGAGGACCCCACCGTGCGCGACTACGCCGAGCAGGGACTATGGGCGCTATGGACGCGCTCGGGCGACAAGGCAACCGACGCGCTCATGGCGCGCGGCATAGACGAGATGGAGACTGGCAAGCTCGCGGCCGCTATCACCACCTTCTCGGAAATCGTGAAGCGCAAGCCCGACTTCGCCGAAGGCTGGAACAAGCGCGCCACGGTCTACTACCTCGCCGGCGAATACGAGAAGTCGATCGCCGACTGCGATCAGGTGTTGAAGCGCAACCCTGGACATTTCGGCGCGCTCTCGGGTCTTGGGCAGATCTATTTCCAGCTCGAGCAATACGACCAGTCGCTCGCGTGGTTCCGCAAGGCGCTCGACGTCAACCCCAACATGGTCGGCGTCGAGTTGAACATCAAGCGGATCGAGTCGCTCCGCAAGGAGCGGCGCGGAGTGCAGATCTAGTTCTTGAGGGTGCCCTGGATTTCGATCTGTACCCGGCGATTAGGCGCGAGGCATTCTTTCCGCTCCCGGCCCTTACCCTCGCCCGGACACGACTTCGCCGGCACGGTCTTGCCGAAGCCATAGATCTCGATCTTCGACGCCTCGGCGCCGTGTGAGACGAGGTAGCTGCGCACGGCATTCGCGCGGCGCTCGGAGAGCTGCTGGTTGTAGGCTGCCGAGCCAATGTTGTCCGTGTGCCCGCTGATATTGAGATATCGCACGTCCGAGAAATCCTTGAGCTTCGGCACGACATCGCTGTCGAGCTTCGCGCGGATCGCGGGCGTTAGGTTCGCCTTCTTGTAGTCGAACTGTTCGGTATTCCACACCAGCGTGACGATGGCCGGCCTCTTTGGTTCCGGCTCGTGGCGCACCTCGCGGATCACGGGCGCGGGTGCCGGGGTTGGCGCTGGAGCCGCGGCGGTTGCTGGCCGAGGCGGTGCAACGCCCAATTGGCCGACGAACGGCACGTTGTTCGCCTCGAGGTCGTACTGCAGAAGAAGTTTCTGGTCGTCCACCAGGAGCGTGTAGACCGGCAAGTCCGTCCGCAGGTCCGGGCGCGCACCGTAGCCCGCGAGCTCTTCAGGCGTCGCTCGGCGCACGTCGAGCGATTTGTTGTCCGTGAGCTTGACGAGCGCCTCGTACACCTTGGCGCTGTCCGCGCCAGGCGCGAGACCCAGCTTCTGCTCGAGCTCGGCGCCGACGCGCACACGGTCGCTCAGGATGGCGGGCGCCGACTGCGTCATGAATGCGGTAAGGATGTACGAGCGAGCTTGCGCGGCGGTCGCGCCGCGGCCTTGCGCGCACGCCAAGCCGATGCTCATGAAGAGCATCGCGGCCACAGCCCAGTTGATCAACCTCCGTGCCGGATCCATTTCTTGATGGCGTCGATAGTCTCGCGCTCGATGCCATTGTAGCCGTGGTAGGCGAACGCTTCGCACGGGTGGCCCACCGAAATGCCACCGTCCATCGGGATGAAATCCGTGCCGTATCTCTTGTGAGAATCCTCCGCGGCGAAATAAGGCGTCCCGCGGCAGACGTCGCGCTTGTGGTGAACGATCAGCTGGCGGTTCTTGTATTGCCGCGAGTCAAAGCTATAGATCTCGCTGCGCGAGGAGGTGTGGATCACGCCGGCGATGCGCTCGGACAAATAGGGCGCGAGCTTCATCGTCGACGCCGTGCCGTTGCTCGTCCCCATGAGGTACACCAACGCCCGCGGAAAGCGTCGCTTGAGGTCGTCGAGCACGGCCTGGATGCGCGCCTCGCTATCGGAGCTGTTGGTCGTCACGGTAGCGAACTCGTCGTCGACGATGAAGGGCCGCGCGCGCACGAGGAAGTTTCCCTGAAAGCCGTAGACGAGCACCCCATCGCGCATGCGCGGATCGACGTTCCCTGTGCCGCCGGGGAAAAGGATCACGACGTAGCGCGGCGTCGCGTTCGCCGAGTTGAGGATGTAGGGGACCTGCTCGCCGGTCGCCTGCACCGCGGTGGAGATCAGCTCTTCGCCGGCCAAGGTACTCTGCGCCCACAGGGCAAGTGCAAGAGCGAAGGTCCTTACAGCGAGTCCTTTGCGGCCGTCTCGGCATCGGCGGGGCGGCCGATGAGGTAGCCCTGGACGTAGTCGCAGCCGCAGCGTTTCAAGTACTCGAGTTGCTTCTCGTTCTCCACGCCTTCGGCGATCACCTCGATATCGAGCGCATGGGCGAGCGCGACGATGGCCTGGACGATGGCGCCGTGCTCGCGGTCGCCGGGGATTTCGGCGACGAAGGTGCGATCGATCTTCACCTTGTCGACCGGGAAGCGCTTCAGGTACGCGAGGCTCGAGTAGCCGGTGCCGAAGTCGTCGATCGCGATCGACACGCCGATCTTCTTCAGGCGCCTGAGCGTCGTTAGCGTAATGTCAGTGTGGCTCATCGCCAGCGATTCGGTGATCTCCAGCTCGAGGAGCCTCGGCGGCAGGCCTGAGGTCTTCAGCGCCTGCGCCACCATCTGGGCCAGCTTGGCATCGTTGAATTGGCGGGGCGACAGGTTCACGGCAATCTGCAGCTCGCGCCCGAGGCTGTGGGCCCAGCGGCAGGCCTCGCGCAGCACCCATTCGCCGATCTTGAGGATGAGCCCGGACTCTTCCGCGATCTGTATGAACTCGAGCGGCGGTACGAGCCCGCGCTCGGGATGCTGCCAGCGCACGAGCGCTTCATGGCCGGTCAGCTTTCCGGTTGAGTCGACGATGCGCTGGTAGTGCACGCGCAGCTCGTCGCGACCGATCGCCCGGCGCAGGTCCGCCTCGAGCGCGAGGCGCCGCGAGGCCGCCTGGTTCATCTGCTCGGTGAAGAACTGGTAGTTGGCGCGGCCGAGCTCCTTGGCGTGGTACATCGCCGCATCGGCGTTGCGGATCAGCGTCTCCGCGTCGCCGCCGTCGTCGGGATACACCGCGATGCCCACCGAGCAGGTCACGGCGAGCTCGCGGCCGTCGATCATCACCGGCTGCGCCACCTGCTCGATCAGTTTCTGCGCGACCTGTGCGACATCGGACGAGCGCTTCACC
>JAFARH010000269.1 GCA_019245555.1 Betaproteobacteria bacterium | reverse complement strand
GGACAGGGGTTGATCGAGGTGACGCGGATGGTGAACTCGGCAGTTGCGGAGGCCAGGCTCGGCGAAGGCCTGTGCACGATCTTTGTGCGCCACACTTCGGCGAGCCTTGTCATCCAGGAGAACGCCGATCCGACCGCGAAGCAGGATTTGGAACGTTGGTTAAATCGACTCGTGCCGGAAGGCGATCCGTTCTATAAGCACGACACCGAGGGGCCGGACGACATGCCGGCGCACATCAAGTCGGCGCTGACGCAGACCTCGATCGGCATCCCGATCATCGGCGGGCGCCTTGCGCTCGGCACATGGCAGGGCATCTATCTCTGGGAGCACCGGCACCGCGGCGGCGAGCGGGAGCTCGTGCTGCACATCGGATAAACTTCACGCGATGCTCCGCAGCACGAAGATCGTAGCAACGCTCGGCCCCGCTTCCTCAGACCCCGCGATCCTCGAAAGGATGATCCGCGCGGGTGTGGATGTCGTGCGGCTCAACTTCTCGCACGGCACGGCTGCCGATCATGAGAAGCGCGCCGCTCTGGTGAAAGAGCTCGCCACCAAGACCGGACGCACGGTGGCGATCCTGTGCGACCTCCAGGGCCCGAAGATCCGCGTCGGCAAGTTCAAGGAAGGAAAGGTGACGCTCGAGAACGGACAAGCCTTTGTTCTCGACGCCAGCCTCGAGATTGGCGACAACCGCGCGGTCGGCCTCGATTACAAGGAGCTGCCGCGTGATGTTGGTCCGGGTGCGGTGCTGTTGCTCGACGACGGCAAGATCGTCCTCGACGTCAAGGAAGTGCGCGGCGAGGCCGTGCACACGGTCGTGCGGCACGGTGGTGTGCTCTCCAACAACAAGGGCATCAATCGGCAAGGTGGCGGCCTGACCGCGCCGGCGCTCACGCCGAAGGACATCGAGGACATCCGCACGGCGGCGAAGATTCAGGCGGACTATCTCGCCGTTTCATTCCCGAAGAGCGGCGCCGATATGTATATGGCGCGCGAGCTGATGCGCGCTGCGGGCGGCAAGGCCTACCTCGTTGCGAAGATCGAGCGCGCCGAGGCGGTCGGCGAGGCCGCGCTCCTCGACATCATGCGCGGCTCCGACGCCATCATGGTGGCGCGGGGCGATCTCGCGGTCGAAGTCGGCGATGCAGCGGTACCCGCGTTACAAAAGAAAATGATTCGCCTCGCGCGCGAGCAGAACAAACTCACTATCACCGCAACGCAGATGATGGAGTCGATGATCTCGAGCCCGGTGCCGACGCGCGCCGAGGTGTCGGACGTAGCGAATGCGGTGCTCGACGGCACCGACGCTGTGATGCTCTCCGCCGAATCGGCCAGCGGCCGCTATCCCGTGGAGACGATCGAGGCGATGGCGCGTATCTGCGTCGAGGCCGAACAGACCCAGCCGCTCAATCTTGAGCAGGACTTCCTCAATCGCGTTTTCACGCGGGTCGACCAGTCGATCGCCATGGCGGGCCTCTTCACCGCTTTCCACCTGAAGGTCAAGGCGATCGCCACGCTGACCGAATCCGGCTCGACCGCGCTGTGGATGAGCCGTCTCAATTCGGGCGTGCCGATCTATGCGCTCACTTCGCAGACCAGCACGCGCTACAAGTGCGCCCTCTTTCGTGACGTGTTTCCGCTGATGGTCAAGTACGTCGGCCACGACCGCGAGGAGTTGCTCCGCGAGGCGGAAAGGGTCCTTGTCGAGAACAAAGTAGTAAAGGAGGGCGATATCATCGTTCTCACCATCGGCGAGCCGATCGGCAAGGCCGGTGGTACCAACACCATGAAGATCGTCAAGGTCGGGGAGCACCTCAAAGGATGAACCGTCGAGCCGAGCTTGCTTCGCACTTTCTAGATGTCGACAACATGCCGTGGGAGAAGACACGCTATGCGGGCATCGAGCAGAAGACTTTGCTGGTCGATCCGGCCACAGGTCTGCTGACGGCTCTGATGCGCATGGCGCCCGGTGCTCATCTGCCAGACCACGAACACGTGAAGATCGAGCAGACGTATGTGCTCGAAGGCAGCCTCGTCTGTCCCGAAGGCGAGTGCAAGGCCGGGCAATTTGTCTGGCGTCCTGCCGGCAGCCGCCATGAAGCGTGGGCCGGCCCGAAGGGCGGCCTCTTCCTCGCCATGTTCCAGATGCCAAACAAATTCTTCCAGCCCGACGGCCGCGTCACGGACTTCCTCGGCCGCGACTGGCAGCAGACCTGGGCGAAGAATTCGGGGTCAGGGCCGTAATTATTTAATCGGGGCATTCGGGCGGCGGGCGAAAATAATTACGGCCCTGACCCCGAATTCTTATGCGCATCGCGCTTTGCAACGAAGTCATCGCCCCGATGCCGTTTCCGAAGCAGTGCGAGTACGCGGCCAAGCTCGGCTACGACGGGCTCGAGGTCGCGCCTTATACGCTGTCCGACGAGCCGCACCGCATGGGCGCCGCTCAGCTCGCTGCCGCGCGCAGCGCGGCCGAAGACGCGGGCATTGCGGTCACGGGACTGCACTGGCTCCTCGTGAAGCCGGTTGGCCTATCCATCAGCACCCGTGATGACGGCGTGCGCAAGAAAACCATCGACGTGATGCATACGCTCATCGACCATTGCGCCGAGCTCGGCGGCAAATATCTCGTGCATGGTTCGCCGCATCAGCGGCGCGTTGATCCGGGAGAGCAGCGCACGGCAGCCATGGCGCGGGCACGCGACACCTTTGCCTCCATCGCGGAGCACGCAGCGAAGGCTGGCGTTGTCTACTGCATCGAGCCGCTCTCGTCC
>JAFARH010000232.1 GCA_019245555.1 Betaproteobacteria bacterium | reverse complement strand
TGGTGGAACGAGTGCTGGCTTACGGTGCCTTCGGCGCCCCACAGCACCGGCGCCGTCGCGTAGTCGACGGCCTTGCCGTTCCGATCGACGCGCTTGCCGTTCGATTCCATGTCGAGCTGCTGGAGGTAGGCCGGGAGCAGGCGCAGCGCATTGGCATAGGGCAGCACGGCGTGCGTCGTCGCGCCGAGGAAGTTCGTGTTCCACACGCCGACGAGCGCCATCAGCACCGGAATGTTTTTCTCGAGCGGCGTGGCTGCGAAGTGCTCGTCGACCTCGCGGCCGCCGGCCAGGAACTCGTCGAACGCCTCGGTGCCGATCGCGCACATGGCAGCGAAGCCGACCGCAGACCAGACGGAGAACCGGCCGCCGACCCAGTCCCACATCGGCAGCACTTCGCTGGCGCCGAACTTCTTGGCGAGCTCGACGTTGGCGCTCACCGCATAGAAATGCTTGCCGCCCCAGCGCTTCGCCGCTTCGGCGTTTGACATCGTTTCCTGTGTGGTGAAGGTCTTTGAGGCGATGACGAAGAGCGTGCTGTCCGGCGCCGCACCCTCGAGCGCGCGCCCGAGATCATGCGGGTCGACATTGGCGGCGAAGCGGACGTCGAGCGCCTTGTTGCTCAAGGCGTCGGCGACCAGGCGCGGCCCGAGGTCGGAGCCGCCGGTGCCGAGGTTCACCACGCGCTTGAACTTGCCCGAATGCGCGGCCTTCGCGAGGGAGCGCATGCGTTCAAGCGTTTCGGCGACCTCCTTCGGTGGCTTCGCAGCGCGCAGCGCGGTGTGCCACGCGGGGCGATTCTCGGTGGAGTTGACGACCTTGCCGGAGAGGAGAGCCTCGCGCCATTCGGCAAGGCCGCGCTCTTCGGCGAGGTGCGACAGCAGGCGTAGCGTCATGGCGCCGAGCCGCTGGCGCGAATAGTCGTAGCGCACGCCTGCAGCCTCGACGTTCAATTGGGCGCTGCGCTCGGCATCGTTGTCGAAGAGCTCGCGCAACTGCACTCCGCGCCAGCTCTCGGCGTGCGCGCCGAGCTGCGTCCAGGCCGTGCACTCCGTGGGCGAGGTGGTGTTCATCGATCGAGGCGATAGAGACGATAGCGCTCGGAGCGGTCGCCGGGCCGTCCTACGTCGGCGATTTTCACCCACCGGCGCCCCGAAATCGCGGGCGGCGCATCGTTCTCGTTCCCCGGGCTTCCCTGCACCAGCACCACAGAGCAAGCCGTGGGCCTCAGCGGGTCGAACGATTGGGTGCGGATGTCGCCCCGATAGTCGAGCGCGGCCGCCTGCGAGACGCCGAGCGCGCGGTCGGCGATGCATTTCGTGCCTCCGGGAAGCTTGGTCCGCAGCTCGAGCGCTACCACCCGATAGCTCTTCTGGTAGTCGACCCACGGCATCCAGAGCATGGCGAACGTGCCCCAGAGCAGCACGATGCCGCACGCCCAGCGCGCGACGCTGCGCATCGGCGAGAACGACGTGTAGAAGACCACATAAAGCCACGCCGCCGCGAGCGCCAGCGCGACGACGAGCGCGATCGGCTGGAAGTGCATGACGAAGCCGGGCGCGATGCGCGCAAAGTTGCGCGAGATCGGCCCCGGCACGCCGGTCAGCATGGCGATGTACGCGATCCAGACGAAACCGGCGGCCACGCCGAAGGTCAGCACGCCGAACCAGTCGAGCGCCGCAAAGGCGCCACGCCGCAATGTGTACATGCCGTGCGCAGCGAGCAGCGCGAGGGGCGCGAGGAGCGGGACCAGGTTCTCGTCCTGCGGCGGCCCCCAAACGATGTGCAGCACGATCATCAGTACGCTCGCGAGCGCCGGCACGAAGAGCCGCGTCTCGCGCCAGCGGCGTCGGAGCGACCAGGCGCCCCACAGCGCGAGCGGCCACGCGGGCCAGGTGAACCAACTCGCCGTGGCAATGAAGTGGCGCAGGTTGCCGACGACCGTGCCTTCGCGCGCGAAGAGGATCGTGCGCCAGGCGTCGAAGAGCTCGGGGGAGCGGATGCGCAAGGCGAGTGGCCAGATCGTGCCAACCACAACTGCGGCGGCGAGGGCGGCGCCGAGGAAAGGCGTGCTCCTGCGCATGCGCCATTCCGGACAGCCGAAATGCGCGGCTAAGACGGCGAGAGCTAGCGAGACCGGTGCGATCCAGGTCGCGCTGAGGAATGCGAGACCGAGGGCGACGCCGAACGCGAGTCCCGCGCGCCTCGGCTTCTCGATGGAGTAGGGCAGCGCGGCCAGCGCACCGCACATGGCGGCGAGCGATGCGAGCTCCGGCAACGCCTCGTGCGCGTGCACGAGGAGGCCGAGGCAGCCAAGAAGAGTCAGCAGCGCGGCCGACGATGTGACGCGACGCTGTTCCTCGCTGGACCATTCGCGCCCGGCGACGTAGATGAGCCAGAACGCAGCCGCGACGAAAGCGCCGCTTGCAAGCCGCGCCGCGGCATGGAATTCCAAAGCCCAGCCGAGCGGCAGGGCGAAGGCGAGGGCGAACCAGTGATAGAGCGGCTGGTCGTAGAGCCAGACCTGGCCGGCGATGTGCGGCACGATGATGTCGTGCCTTACGGCCATCGCGTGCACAACGCCGAGGCCGATTGCGTCCTGCGTCTTCCAGAGATCGTGCGCGGCGAGGCCGGGCACGACGAAGAGCGCGGCGAGGACAACGAGCGCCGCCGGTTTAGGCGGCAGATTGATCCGGGGCAGCATCGGCCCCGGGCTTTACTTGCTTTTCTTGGTGTAGCGCCGCTTGAACTTCTCGACGCGGCCTGCCGTGTCGACGATCTTCTGCTTGCCGGTGTAGTACGAGTGGGACTCGGAGGAGACCTCGACCTTGATGACCGGGTACTCCTTGCCGTCGGTCCACTTCATCGTCTCGCGACCTTTCGTGTCGATCGACGAGCGCGTGAGGAAGGAATGATTGACGCTGGTGTCGTGGAAGATCACCGGCTTGTATTCGGGGTGCGTGCCTGATTTCATGATGGGGCCTTCTTTACGAAGGCGCGGATTATACAGGGATTTTTAGCCGCGGCGCATCGAATCGAAGAACTCCGAATTCGACTTCGTCGCCTTCAGTTTATCGATCAGGAACTCGGCCGCCTCGAGCTCATCCATGGGAAAGAGGAGCTTCCGCAGCACCCAGATCTTCTGCAGGACGGGCGCGTCGATCAGGAGCTCTTCGCGGCGCGTTCCGGAGCGGTTCACGTTGATGGCCGGGTAGATGCGCTTCTCGTGCATCCGGCGGTCGAGGTGCACTTCCAGGTTACCGGTGCCCTTGAATTCTTCGTAGATCACGTCGTCCATCCGGCTGCCCGTGTCGATCAGCGCCGTGGCGATGATGGTGAGCGAGCCGCCTTCCTCGACGTTACGGGCGGCACCGACGAAGCGCTTGGGCTTCTGGAGTGCGTTGGCATCCACGCCGCCCGTGAGTACCTTGCCGGAGGCCGGAACCACGGTGTTATAGGCGCGCGCCAGTCTCGTAATGGAGTCGAGCAGGATCACCACATCCTTCTTGTGCTCGACCAGGCGCTTCGCCTTCTCGATCACCATCTCGGCCACCTGCACGTGACGCGAAGCCGGCTCATCGAACGTCGAGGCGACCACCTCGCCGCGCACCGTGCGCGTCATTTCGGTCACTTCCTCAGGGCGCTCGTCGATGAGGAGCACGATGAGGGTGATCTCGGGATGGTTCGAAGTAAGCGCGTGCGCGATGTGTTGCAGCATCACCGTCTTGCCGGCCTTGGGCGGGCTGACGATGAGGCCACGCTGGCCCTTGCCGATCGGCGCGACGATGTCGAGCACGCGGCCGGTGATGTTCTCTTCCGCCTTAATTTCCCGCTCGAGCTTGAACATCTCGTCGGGATGGAGCGGCGTCAGGTTCTCGAAGAGGATCTTGTTCTTCGCGGCCTCGGGCGTCTCGCCGTTGACCTTGTCGACCTTGACGAGCGCGAAGTAGCGCTCGCCGTCTTTCGGCGTGCGGATCTCGCCTTCGATCGAGTCGCCCGTGTGCAGGTTGAAGCGGCGGATCTGCGAGGGCGAGACGTAGATGTCGTCGGTGCTCGCGAGGTAGGAAGTCTCGGGCGAGCGCAGGAAGCCGAAGCCGTCGGGCAGCACTTCCAGCGTGCCGTCGCCGTAGATCGAGGCCCCTTTCTTCGCCTGGTTCTTGAGGAGCGCGAAGATCAGGTCCTGCTTGCGCATGCGGCTCGCGTTCTCGATGCCGTTTGCGACGGCCATCTCGACGAGCTGCGTGACGTGGTGCGCCTTCAGCTCCGAGAGGTGGAGCGGGATGGCGGGGGTGCCGCCCTCTTTTGCCCCCTCTTTTTCGGGACGCGAATCGTTCCGCTGCGCAGGCTCCTGCGCTGCTTCGGGCGGGACCGCTTGAGGTCTGGCCATGATTGGGGAAATGGCGCCTGGACTTCGGCGCAGACAACTATTGGATTTTGTTGCTGGAACCCCGCCCCTCCTCATTTCACGCTAGGGACGGGGGCTTAACTACGTCTACAGAATAGAAAGGTCAGATGTTGCTGTCAAGGAATGCGGTGAGTTGAGATTTCGAAAGCGCGCCCACCCGGGTCGCCTCGACGTTGCCGTTCTTGAAAAGCATCAGTGTCGGGATTCCCCGGATCCCGAACTTGGCCGGCACGCTCTGGTTCTGGTCGACGTTGATCTTCGCGATCTTGAGGCGGCCTTCGTACTCCTTGGCGATCTCGTCCAGGATCGGCGCGATCGACTTGCAGGGCCCGCACCACTCGGCCCAGTAGTCGACCAGGACGGGGGTGTCGGACTTCAGGACCTCCGGATCAAAACTCTCGTCGGTCACGTGTTGAATTGCTGTTGCGGTGCTGCCCATGAGTCTCCGTTCGAGGGGGTATTCAGATGGATGAGGCAGGAAGGCCTCCATTATGCGGCCAGCCGCGCGCGGGGTGCTAAACTATTGATTCAAATGGCTTACATCGTCACCGAGAGCTGCATCAAGTGCAAGTACACCGACTGCGTGGACGTCTGCCCGGTCGATTGCTTCCGCGAGGGTCCGAACATGCTGGTGATCGACCCCGACGAGTGCATCGACTGCACCCTCTGCGTCCCCGAGTGCCCGGTCGAGGCGATCTTCGCCGAGGACGACGTGCCCGACGCGCAGAAGGAATTCATCGGACTCAATCGCGAGCTCGCGAAGAAGTGGCAGCCGCTCATCGAGCGCAAGCCCGCGCCGGCCGATGCAGATGAGTGGGCGAAGAAGACGGACAAAAAAAATCTGCTCGAGCGGTGAAGCACCGCAGCAATTTGCCTGCGGCAATTGACGCATTGCAGAAATAATGTCGTCGTAATGACCACAGAAGTTTTGAAGTTTGATTCGCGCGCGAAAAAAATTTCCGGCGTAACACTTTTGAAAGCTAAGGCGCGTACGCTGTCCATTCAAGCCACACAGGAGGAAGCGAATGGATCAGGGACGTCTCGCCTTCACCGCGGTGTATCTCAAGTCGAACCACGGTTACATCGGCTTCATCGAGGAGCTGCCGGGAGTGAATTCCCATGGGCGCACGCTCGCTGAAGCGCGCGAGACGCTGCAGAAGCTGGCCGCGGTAGTGTTCGACGAAGAGCGCCGCGAGGCAGAGGAGCTGATCGCCGGCAAGGACGTCGTGCGCGAGTCGTTCTTCGTGCCGATCCCGCGCGCCGCCTAGGACTTCGCTTCCTCACCGAAAGGGCCCGCGGGCCCTTTTTTTGTTGCCTAGTGCTCGTACATCCCGTGCTCGACCTTGCCGCGGAACACGCGGTACGAATAGACCGTGT
Organism: Betaproteobacteria bacterium; assembly: GCA_019245555.1. GTDB lineage: Bacteria > Pseudomonadota > Gammaproteobacteria > Burkholderiales > SG8-39 > SCGC-AG-212-J23. Next base: position 4,344 of record JAFARH010000232.1, on the reverse strand, counting down.
AGCCGAGGATGAACGGCAGCACCAGGAACGCTCCAACGGCCATGAACTCGAGCGCGCTCGAGTCTGCGGCCGCGTCCCACACCGTGAGCTTGTCGAGCACGACGTACGGAAACAGGCTGTAGGCGAGGCCGATGAATGCGAGCACGAAGATCGCAGCCGCGCCGGCGAAAGGCTTCGTGTCGGACTTTGGCGCGACGATCCACACCCAGATGCCGATCGCCAGGGTCGCCGCCGGCAGCACCATCAGGGCGAGGGTGCGCGGGAAGTCGAACCATCGCTCCCGCACGGTCGCGCTGACGAGCGGCGTGCCAATCGAAACTAGCGCGATCCCCAGCGCCACCCAGAGGAGCCCCCAGCGCGCCCAGCGCACGGCCTTATCGTGCAGCTCGCCGCGCGTGCGGAGGATGAGCCACGTCGCGCCGAGGAGCACATAGCCGCCGCAGAGGCTCGCGCCCACGGTCGCGGCGAATAGCCAGTAGCCGAAGCCCTCGGCGAACCCGGTGACGTAGCGCCCGAGCATGAGCCCTTGCGCGAAGCTCGCGAGCGTCGAGCCCGCCCAGAAGAGCCAGTTCCAGAGCTCGCGGTGCCAGCCCTCGGCCTTCACGCGGAGCTCGAACGCGACGCCGCGCAGCATGAGGCCGACGAGCATCGCGGCGACCCGCATGTACAGGGCGGCGAGGATTTCGCCGTTCGCGACCGGGAAGGCGACGAGGAGCAGCCCGACGCCAAGCACGAGCCAGGTCTCGTTCGCGTCCCAGAACGGCGCGATCGACGCGACCATCAGCTCCTGCTCATCGCGCGGCGCGGCGGGCATCAGCATGCCGATGCCGAGGTCGTAGCCGTCGAGCAGCACGTACATGAGGATGGCGAGGCCCATCAGGAAAGTGAATACGAGGACCAGGTCCATCAGCTTCCCTTCCTCGACATGTGCGTGAGCGTCACCATGTACGCGAGGAGCATCGCCGTATAAGTGAGCGCATAAGCCGTGAGGCTCGAGCCGAGCTTCGCGCCGCCGGCGGGTCCCACCGCGTCCGAGGTGCGCAGGATCCCGGTGACGAGCCAGGGCTGTCGGCCGACTTCCGTGACGATCCAGCCCGCGAGCGTCGCCACCCAGCCCGAGAAGGTGAACCCGGCGAACGCCCAGAGGAGCCAGCGCGGCGGCTCGGCTCTCATTTTCCCAAGGAACCAGTACTGGCTGCCCCACGCGAGGGCGAGCATCAGCATGCCCATCCCAACCATCAGGCGGAACGCAAAAAACGTGGGCGCCACCGGCGGATGATCGTGGAAAGCGTCCAAACCTTTGAGCTCCGCGTTCGCATCGTGCGCGAGGATGAGCGAGGCGCCCTTCGGCACCATGATCGCGAAATCGGTGCGGCGCTGGGCGTCGTTCGGAATGCCGACGAGCGTAAGCGGCGCGCCGCGCTCGGTGTGCCAGATCGCCTCGAGCGCAGCGATCTTCGCCGGTTGGTGCTCGAGCGTGTTGAGGCCGTGCATGTCGCCCGCCACGATCTGCAGCGGCACCAGCACTGCGGCAAGGCCCGCGCCGAAGCGCAGTGTCTTCAGCGCCGCCTCGTCGGCCGGCGCGGCGAGGAGGCGCCAGGCGGAGAGCCCGGCCACCACGAACGAGGCCGTGATGCCGGAAGCGAGCAGCATGTGAACGAAGCGGTAGGGGAAGGAGGGGTTGAATATGACGTGCCACCAGCTCGCCGCGACCAGCGTGCGGCCGATGGTCGTATGGCCGGTGGGCGTCTGCATCCACGAGTTGAGCGCCAGGATCCAGAACGCCGACAGCGTCGTGCCGGCGGCGACGATCAATGCCGAGGTCACGTGCACGCGTCCCGATACGCGGTTCATGCCGAACAACATCACGCCGAGGAAGGTCGCCTCGAGGAAGAACGCCGTCAGCACCTCGTACGCGAGGAGCGGCCCGGCCACGTTGCCGACAGCATTCATGTAGCCAGGCCAGTTGGTGCCGAACTGGAAGCTCATTGTCACGCCGGTGACGATGCCCATCGCGAAGGTCAGCGCAAAGACCTTGAGCCACAGTTTGTAGGTGCGCAGCCATGCGTCGTCGCGCGTGCGCTCGTACTGGATGCGAAACCACGCCACGATCCAGGCGAGCCCGATCGTGATCGCCGGGAACAGGATGTGGAAGCCAACGTTCAGCCCGAACTGGATGCGTGCCAGGAAGAGGGCGTCGTCCACACGTCTAATATAAGCGCCGATGGACCGTCCTGCCTACAGCGCCGAAGACGAGCGCGAATACCTCGCCCGCGGCTGGTGGCGCGACGAAGACACCCTCTGGCACTGGCTCCGCGCCCGTGCTTCGTCCGAAACCCCCGCCGTCGTCTCGAGCGCCGGCACGCTCACCCGGCGCGAGCTGCACGACCGCGTCCTGCGCGTCGCCGAAGGCCTGCGCCGCAAAGGCATCGAGAAAGGCGACGTCGTTGCGATTCAGCTGCCGAACACGCCCGCGTTCCTGATCCTCCACCTCGCGATCGCGCGCCTCGGCGCCGTGATGTGCACGGTGCACATGCCTTATCGCGGCGCCGAGATCGAGACGATCCTCGCGCACAGTGGCGCCAAGCTGCTTTTGACTTCCGCTTACCCGCTCTCAGAGCTGGAGGCGCCGCAGCCGCTAGCTATCGATCATCCGGCGCCGGACTCGCGCGACCCGTTCCTGCTGCTCTATACGTCCGGCACTACCGCGTCGCCGAAAGGCGTGCCGCACGCCTATCGCACGATGCTCGGCAACAGCCGCCTGGGCGCGCAGGAGAAGAAGCTCACGGCCGAGTCGCGCGTGCTGTGCCCGGCCCCGTTCTCCCATTTGTATGGCTTGTATTCGCTGCATTGCGCGTGGTCAGTGGGTGCGTGCACGTGCCTGTTGCCGGCGTTCAAGCCCGATGAGCTGGCCATCGCGGTCGAGAAGTACAAGCCGACCGCGCTGTGGAGCGGTCCGGCGCACGTCGCGGCATGTCGCAACGCCGGGCTCTTCGACAAGCACGACTGGTCCTCGCTCAAGCTCGCCATCGTCTCCGGCTCGATGGCGCCGCCGCCGCTCGTGCGCTACTTCGCCGACAAGTTGCCCGGCGCGGCGATCACGCAGCTCTGGGGCATGACCGAGCTGCAGGCGGCGCTCTATACGCGGCCGGGAGACGGCATCGAGGCTGCATCGGCGAGCGCGGGGCGTCCGAGTCCGGGAACGCAAGTGCGCGTCTCCGACGAAGGTGAGCTGCAGGTGAAAGGGCCACTCACCTTTTCCGGTTACTACCGCAACGACGAGGCCAATCGCACCGCATTCACCGCCGACGGCTGGTTTCGTTCGGGCGACCTCGCCGAGCAGAAGGGCAAGTACTTCGCGATCACCGGGCGCATCAAGGACGTGATCAATCGCGGCGGCGTGAAGTTCAATCCGGCCGACGTCGAGGCGCTGCTCGACTCGCATCCGCAGATCCTGCAGTCGGCAATCGTGCCGATGCCGGACGCGGTGCTGGGCGAGAAGGCGTGCGCGTTCATCACGGTGAAGCCCGGCGCCCAGGCGCCGACGCTCGAAGGTCTGGTGCAGTACCTGCTCTCGAAAGATATCGCGAAAAACAAGCTGCCCGAGCGCCTCGTCGTTATCCCCGAGATGCCGCTCACGCCGACGCGCAAGATCATCAAAGGCAGGCTCCGCATCCCGTGAGTCGGTTCGCGCTGGTCGTCACGGCGATGCTCGGTGTGACCTACGCATACGTCGCCTCGCGCCTCGCGCACGGCATGGTCGCCGCGCTCGCGCTCGCCGTGCCGTTCATCCTCATCTGGATCATGCCGATCATCTACTGGGGCACCGGCCGCAGCCGCGAAGGCTTCATCGACCAGCTCGTGCATCGCGCGAGCTATCTCTCGATGGCCTGGGTCAGCTTCATCCTCGTCTTCACCATCTTTCGCGACCTCGCGTTGATGGCGACCAGCTGGACGCCCGCGGCACATGACCTGGTGCGGACCGCCGGCATTCCAGTGGTGCTCGGTGGCTCGCTCGTCGCCATCGCGTGTGGCGCGGTGGCTGCGTTCCGCGGGCCGCGCATCGAGCGCGTCGACATTCCGGTTCCGGGGCTGCATCCCGACCTCGACGGATTCCGCATCGTCCAGATCAGCGACCTGCACGTCGGCCCGAACATCGGCCGGCGCTACGTGCAGCGCGTGGCGGAGATGTCGCGCTCGCTGAATCCCGATCTCGTCGTCCTTACCGGCGATATCGTCGATGGTCCGGTGCCGCAGCTCACGCCGGACGTCGAGCCGCTCACCGGCCTGCCGAATTGCTTTTTCATTCTTGGAAATCACGACTGCTACGCGGGCGCCGATTCG
>JAFARH010000439.1 GCA_019245555.1 Betaproteobacteria bacterium | reverse complement strand
CGGCTCAAAGCGTGCGCGCACCAGGTCATCGTTCCAGCGTGCGTCGATGGCGCGCAGCTCGTCGAGGGCGGCGCGCGCATCGTGTCCCGCTGCGAGATCGATCGTGCCGGACTGCCAATAGAGGAACGCCCAGCCGGCGGCCAGGACGAGCGCCATGAAAGCGTAGAGGATCGCGCGGAGGACTTGCATCAGGCGGGCGCGAGTATACCGGCGGGTTGCTAGCGCACCACGCTGTCGATGAGGACTTTCACCCCGCTCGCATCATTCTTTACCGGCTCGCTCGCACCTTGCAGATCGCCCGGCGCCGGCTTCGCGCTGCCCGACTTCGAAACTCGCGCGGTAATGACAATCTTGGGGAACGCCGAGACCTTCAACCCCTGCGCCATCGCCATCGAGTCGTCGAGCGCGAACTTGACCGGCAGGTCGCCCACTTTGGCTCGCATCACAGCGAGCGGCATCGGCGGACCTTCTGCGGCGCGCGCGAAGATGAATACCAGGTCGTCCGGCTTCGCCTGCTTCTTCATCTCGGCAGACATCGTCACCGTGCCGCGTACACCGGGATGGGCACCGGCCACGGTGGGCTTCTCGCCGCCACCGATGCCAGCGAGCTTCTTCGCCTCTTCGACGTTGCCGGAGATCATGCGCGCATCTTCGGAATCTGCCGGCACGAGCGGCAGCATGCGGCCCCAGAGCTCGGCCGCCTTCGCAAAGTCCTGCCGCTCATAGGCAGCGGTGCCGGCAAGCGCCAGCGCCTTGAGGTTGTTCGGGTCGACCTGGAGCGCGCGCAGCACCAGCTGCTCCGGCTCACCCGCGAGCTTCTCGCCGCGGGTCATGGCGAGCGCGTCCGCGAAATCGGCGAGAAGCTGGGCATCGCGCGGCGCCTTCTCCGCTGCCTTCGCATAAGCGGCGACCGCTTCAGGAAAGCGGCCCATTACCATGTACGAGCGCCCGAGCAGCTTCCAGCCGTCGATGTCGTCCGGGTTTTCGCGCAGCTTCGCGGCTAGCCGCGCCACCATGCCGTTGATCTGTTCTGCAGTCGGCTCCACCTCGTGCGGGCGCGGCGAGAGCGCGCCGGGCGCGCCAGTCGCGAAATAAACACCCACCGCGAGGATTGGAATCGCAATGCCCACCACGAGCGCCGCCCGGCGCCCGCCTGCGGTGGCTCGCTCCACTTCGACGGCCGGCACATCTTCCAGCAGCCGTTGCTCGAGCTCGAGTCGCGCGCGGCTATGGTCTTCGGAGGTGAGCGTGCCCGCTGCAAGCTCGGCATCGAGGTCGCGCAGCTGGTCCTTGTAGATGGCGACGTTGGCGTCGCTCCGCTTCACTTCTTGTCCACCCGCGCGGCGGAGCAAAGGCCGCAGCACATAAGCAAGCGCGCCGGCGGCAATCAAAGCGGCACTAAGCCAAAAGGCGATCATCATTTACGCCAGAAGACGATCATTCGAGGAGCTTCGCGGCGCGAGCCCGCTCTTCTGCCGAGAGCTGGGGCGCAGGTACCTGGCGCCGGCGCAGGAAACGCAGCAAGGCCCAGAAGCCGGCGAAGAGAAAGATGAACGGACCAGCCCAGAGGAAGATCGTCGTCGCCTTGAATGGTGGGCGATACAGCACGAAGTCGCCGTAGCGCTCGACCATGAAGTCGACCACCTGCTTCTCGGATTTGCCGGCAGCAAGCTGCTCGCGGATCTGGTTGCGAAGATCCACGGCAAGCGGCGCGTTCGATTCGGCTATCGTCTGGTTCTGGCACACGAGACAGCGCAGCTCGTGCGCGATATTGGTGACGCGACGATCGAGCGGCGCGTCCTGCGCGATCGCAGCGCCGAGCCAGAAGCAAAGAACGAGGCTAGCTGCCCGCATTGAGCTTCCTCACGAGCGGCTCCATTTCCTGCTTCACGACATCGGCCGTGATCGGGCCGATGTGCTTGTAGCGGATCACGCCTTGGCGATCGATGATGTAGGTCTCGGGCACGCCATAGACGCCGTAGTCAATGCCGATGCGCCCGTTCGCGTCGAAGGCGATGAGCTGGAAGGGATCGCCGTTGCGCTTGAGCCAGGGCAAGGCGTCCTCGCGCTTGTCCTTGTAGTTGAGGCCGACTACCGGCGCCATGCCGGAGCGCGACACCTGCGTCACGACCGGATGCTCGACAAGGCACGGCGGACACCAAGACGCCCACACGTTGAGGATCCATACTTTTCCGAGCATCGTCTTCTCGGAGAACTTCTTGTCGGGATCCATGAGGAGCGGCAGCTCGAACGCCGGCGCCGGCTTGCCGATGAGCGGCGACGGCACTTCACGCGGGTTCAAGCGCAGGCCGACGGCGAGCAAGAGCACCAGCGCCACGAAGACGCCGAGCGTCCACCAAACGCGTTTCACGCCCCCATTACTCCAACTCGCTCTGCCCCTCGCTCGCGCGTCCTGAGCGGCAGCGAAACCCGATAGCGGCGGTCGCTCGCGGCGAGCAGGCCGCCGAGCGCCATGACGATGCAGCCGCTCCAGATCCAGTCGACGAAGGGCTTGTGCTGCACCTTGACGAGCCACGCGCCGTCGTCGAAGGGGTCGCCGAGCGAGACGTAGAGGTCCCGCGTCGGGCCGGGGTCGATCGCGGCCTCGGTCATCGGCATGTTCTGCACCGTGTAAAGGCGCTTCTCCGGATACAGGATCGCGACCGGGGAGCCATCCTTGGTTACCACGACCTTCGCCTGCGCGGCGACGTAGTTGGGGCCCCTGATGTCCTTCACCGAGTCGAGGCGGAAGAGATATCCGGCGAGCGCCACGGTGTCGCCCGGCTTCATCTTCAGGTCCCGGTCGCTCTCGTAGGTCTTCACCAGCGTGACGCCGACCACGAATACCGCGACACCGATATGCGCGATCACCATGCCGAGATAGGCGCGTGAGCCGCGCGGCCGCTTCTTCAGGCTGAGGATCGCGGTGATGACGATCCAGACCGCGAGCGCAAGCGCAAATCCGGTCATCGCATGCCAATCGCCGAAGGCGAAAGGCAGGAGCAGCCCGACCGCGAGGCTCACGCCGAGCGCCCAGCGCAGGAGCACTGCGAGCTCGGGAATGCTGGCGTGCTTCCAGCGCGCGAGCGGTCCAACGCCCATGAGGAAGAGCGCCGGCGCCATGAGCGGCACGAACACCGCTTCGAAGTACGGCGGACCAACCGAGATCTTGCCGGCACCGACCGCGTCGATGACCAGCGGATACAGGGTTCCGAGGAAGACCGATCCTGCGGCCGCCGCGAGCAGCACATTGTTAGCAAGCAGGAACGATTCGCGCGACAGCGGCGCGAAGTCGCCGCCGAGCCCGATGCGCGAGGTACGCCAGGCGTAGAGGACCAGCGCACCGCCGATCATGACGGTGAAGAGGCCGAGGATAAATATTCCCCTGCGAGGATCGACGGCAAATGCATGCACCGAAGTGAGCACGCCGGAGCGAACCAGGAACGTGCCGAGGAGCGAGAGACCGAAAGCGATGATCGCGAGGAGTACCGTCCAGCTCCGGAAGCTGCCGCGCTTCTCGGTAACGGCAAGCGAGTGGATCAGCGCAGTGCCGACGAGCCACGGCATGAAGGAGGCGTTCTCCACCGGATCCCAGAACCACCAGCCACCCCAGCCGAGCTCGTAGTAGGCCCAGCCCGAGCCGAGCGCGATACCGATCGTGAGGAACATCCAGGCGACCGTGGTCCATGGCCGCGACCAGCGCGCCCAGGCTGCGTCGAGTTTGCCGGAGAGGAGCGCCGCGACCGCAAACGAATAGGCGACCGAGAAGCCGACGTAACCCATATAGAGCATCGGCGGATGCATCACCATCCCGGGGTCCTGCAGGAGCGGATTCAGATCGCGCCCATCGGCCGCCGCCGGGAAGAGGCGATCGAACGGATTCGAAGTGAACAGCATGAAGGCGAGGAAGCCTGTGCTGACGATGCCCATCACGCCGAGCACGCGCGCCGTCATCTCCTCGGGCAGGTGATGGCTGAAGAGGCTCACCGCCGTCATCCACACGCCGAGCATCAGCGTCCAGAGAAGGAGCGAGCCCTCGTGGCCGCCCCATACGCCGGCGATGCGGTAGTGCAGCGGCAATGCGCTATTGGAATGCTCGGCGACGTACTGGACCGAGAAATCGTTGGTGACGAAACAGTAGGTGAGGCAGCCGAAGGCGAAGGCGATCAGCAACGCGAGCGTGCGCGCAGCCGGCCGCGCCACGGCGATCCAGGCCCGATTGCCGTTAGCGGCACCGGCGATCGGCAGGAATGCCTGCACGAGCGCGACCGCAAGTGCGAGTGCG